>WJJB01000014.1 GCA_014729935.1 Candidatus Bathyarchaeota archaeon
GAAGAAATGGTGGGATACAAGGAAGAAAGAGTTTTGCTACACGATGGAGCAGGAACTCTTGATGCCCCTAGCTTTTGTGGCAGCTTGAAATGGGACGCGAGATATTTGTCGGAGCCGGGTTAAAATGTAGTCGATGATAATTATCAAGTTCCCCCGAAACTGCTAAAGGGGCGGGTTTTCTCTCGCAAGACGGATAAAAAAGGAAAATTGGAGATTAAATATCAAGTGGTTTCTTGCAATACCAGCAAGGTTCATCGTTATTGATGAGGTGCTGGGCGCAAGACTCGTGGTATTTGGCACTCTTGCAATGCGGGCAAATGATGACCTTTCCCACGAGATCTTTCATGCAAATCAAGCACTTGTCTACTTCAACATCGATGGACATTTCCGATTCAAGTCGCTCGATCTCTTCAGGTGATGCCATGTTGGCGGTAACCACCGGTTCCACGCCCTTGGTGAGTTTTTTCTTGATCGAGAATAACTTGCTAGCTTTTGATGCTCCCGCAACATTGCTTGATGGCTGGGCTGGTGCATGTTCCCAGTCTACATGGCTTTCATCCACCTTCGTGCCCGCGGATTTCAAGCCTAGTAACCTGTCTCGCTTCGTGTGGAGCTGATTTGGGTAACCATCAACGCGCCCCATGTGGGATTCATCTTGCTCTCCATCGATTGCAAATACGAGACCATCCCGTGAAGCCTCATGGTGTTCGGCTGAGATATCGCTCCCTGGATGGCTTGGTGATTCATCACCCAAGGATACGTTCCCTGCACCATCGGTTTTCACCGGGTCTTTACGTGTTCCACGTCTCTTGACGGGTTCCTTGCCCCTCCTCGCCTTGCTCCTGTACGTGATCAGGGCCGTGGTCGCACCTAGCCCCACCACGATGATGATGAGAATGTACCAGTACATCTTCGAATCATTCTTGGGGGTGCGTGGTTCCGGTAACCCATCGAAATTGGAGTGCATTGAATATCTTGGCACGCTTGAAGCGTTGGCGGGATCGGAACCCCACGTGATCTCTTCAAAATCAAGCCACCCGTCGTTATCCGAATCGTTGAGATTTGGATCAGTGCCAAGCACGTTTATCTCGATATCATCAGGAAGGCCATCCCCATCTGTATCCGCTGCAGTGTGATTCGTGCCCGGATAATCCAACGGGTTTGTTGGATCGGTCCCATTGTAAATTTCGGTAGGATCGTTGAATCCATCCGTATCGGTATCGAAGGCAGTGTGATTCGTCCCGAACAAGTTGATTTCTGCCCAATCCGGAATGCTATCACCATCGGTATCGATCGAGAGCTGATCAAGTCCTGGATCAAATCCTAGGTCGATTTCTTGGATGTCTGGCATCCCATCACCATCCGTGTCGACGGGAACGGATAAATTGTCGTTGGGATTCGTGGTATAATTTAAGATTTCGAGTCCATCACTGAATCCATCGTCATCGCTATCACTATCAAGTGGATCCGTGCCGTTCGCGACCTCGTCACCATCGCCAAGCAAGTCCAAATCTGAATCGAAGGACCACGGCAGGGTGCCGCGAAATTGCACCTCGTAACTATCGTTCAACCCATCCCCGTCCGAGTCCATAAAAAGCGGGTTGGAATCGTGCAGGATGATTTCATTGAAATCAGTGAGTCCATCGCCATCAGTATCGGGATTCGTTCCATTTGTCCCATAAAAGACCTCCATGTAATCCGTCAGCCCATCATCATCGGTATCGGGATCGTCCACGCTGGTGCCGATCTCGTGCTCCCAATCATCGAACAGGAAATCCCCGTCTGCATCTTCCCATTTCAATATATCATCTGGTGGTGCTCCTTCTTGGCTTACCTGGATGCAAGCGGTTGCTTGTTGACCGAGTTTCATTGGAGGTGCAAAAAATCCATTCATCACTGAGATTTCTCCACTCCATATTGGAAGGTCCCAGTTACCTTCCACGGTTCCTGCAACCTTCCCTTTCATGAACATGTTTATCTCGCCTCCTGCTGAAATTCCAATGCGTGGTCCAGCCTCGATGTAGAACCTGCCTGTCACACCGGCTTGAACGTTCAACAAAGGTCCGAGATCCATGTCAATAGGCACGATTTCTGGAATCACCTCCAGTTTCACGAAAGCTCCTTTTTCCCACGAGTATCCGATGGAAATGGCGAGCTTCAGGGATGCCGTCCCCGTAAGTACATCAAATGGCGAATAATTGAGATAAAGACCCGTCCAAGTATCTATTGCATTCATGGTGCCACCCAGCAAGGGATTCAAGGCTGTTGCAGCCAAAATCACCCATTTACCCTTGATTTCGAGCTTCACGAACCCTCCAAATTGCCATTGATCGAACCTGACGTTCCCACTGTTCACATCCCACGAAATCTGGAACGACCCTGATAACCCGTACGTGAAATCAGTTTCAGTTCCATACGCGCCGGAAGTCGATTTGGTGAAGATGGATAACTTGGAGAGGAATTTCGCGTCGGTGGCCGCGCTGATGGTAACCTTGAAATACAGCCTGCTTCCCGATTTCCACGCTTCAGCAGAAAACGTGATCTTGGGGGCGAAGCCAAGATTCACCAGGAATTGGTTCTTGGTTAGATCCAGTTCGGCTTCCACGGAAACGTGCACTGATGTCAAAGAGTCCCACACGTTTTCTCCTAGCTGCCTGAGGAATTCGGATAAGCATTCCTTGAAAATAGTCTGGCTGAGTTGATCCTTGCTAGCAAGGGCTTGGTCAATCTTTGGTCCTTGGACAGGCTCGATAAGCGTGATGGTGTCCGACACGGCAGGTGAGAGTCCCGCCTCATTCTTTGCTTGGAAGTACAAGCTTTTCAAGCCGTTGCCCCCTTGAAGATGCGTGTAACCCGTTCCCATCCCGTTATAATATTGGACCGCAATCCATGATTCCCACGTGATACCATCTTGGGAGAACCGGATGTGGGTCGCACCGTGATACTGGAATTCAAATTGCACGTGTCGGCTCTCGGTGGTTTCGGCACCTCCTTCTATCATGATTGAGAGGGCGCTTGGTGGTGATTCCACGTATTCGAAGAAATACGAATCACCGCTGGTATCACCATAATCGTTCCTGCATTGCGCGTAAACACGCTTGAATCCATAGCCAGGGGTGATCGTCCACGCCTTGGACGGGTTAAATGGTTCCCAATTGGTGTAATGCACGCCGTCGTTAGAAAAACGCATGCGCGTCGCATGCGAGCCGACCACCGTGAACACGACTTGGCGCGAAGTCGTCGTTGTTGCACCACCTTCCAGGTAAATGTTGAATCCCTGTGGCGGGATGGCTTCCATGGAAAACGTGAAAGCATTGGATCGAGCATTGCTC
>WJJB01000122.1 GCA_014729935.1 Candidatus Bathyarchaeota archaeon
GTTCCAAGCGACCCACGCTGTGATGAAAATGCAAAATGCACTATCCAGACCGGTGTTGGGTACAAGCATCTCGGTATTCTCCAATTTCTTTCTTGCGGCATTGATATTGAAGAATCACAATTCAAGGAAGCCCTCATCTACGGCATGGATGAAAAGAACAGGATCAAGCTGGATTCAAGGGATGCAATCAAGGATTACTTCGGACTTGCCATGAAGCACGAGGTGGGTAATGAATTCATGATGGTATTATGGGAAGAAAGCGGGGGTCACACCTTGAATATCGTGGAACCCGTGGTTGAGGGCGAGCAATTCACGCGTTTCAAATCCGCATTTCCCATCCTTGGAGATAAGTTCCCCGCACCCGCCATCCTGTTATTGTGCGAGCTCGTCTCGAGGAATATCGATTTGCACGAGTATATCGATAGGTCCATTGATGCCACGAGGGTGAAGATATCCGCCACGGACAAGCAAAAGCAACAGATCATGAAAAAATTGCAAGAATTCGCGGGTAAATCCCTGTGCATCAACGATCTTGAATATAAAATTGAAGAATATAGCGATAATCAAGGAAAAATTGATATCATCGAGTTAAAGAGGGATGGGGCATTGCTCTTTGCAAGACCAAGCGGGACGGGTAACAGCGTGAGGGTTTACATATTCGGTAATGCGAAAACCCATGTAGAAGAAGCACGGCAGGTGGCGAGGTTCTTGGAGAGTTTAAATAAGAAATTATCGAATTAATCTTGAATGAGACCTGGAATATCGATGATCTCCTCGCCCTTGTAACGCAATACCCCTTTTTCTTGCATTTTCTTCAATAGTTCGAGAACTTGCTCTTCACTTAAATTCATGGCAGCTGCAAGTGTTTCTTTCTTGAACTCCTGCCGTGGGATGAGAATGGCTTGATTGAAGACATTTATCTCGTCCACTTCGAACTCCATCTGCCTGAAGATGATGATACCCTTTCCACAGTCAAGCTTGATGATTGAGTGGATTAATCCCATATTTTTAAGAACTTCGAGAGTTGAGATGAATTTTTCTTCGCCTATTTCCATGCCGCCTTCCTTCAATAGAATCACCAGTTTTTCAACCTGCATGATTCCACCTGTTTCCAGCTCGTGCTTTTCATATATCGCCAAGATTTTTTCGGTGATTTCCTCAACGATACCCCCTTTCTCTCCTTTGATAACTGAATCGGAATCGATCAGGTCTTCCGTGATCACCCTGTCACCTTTCTTATCGAATACGCCAAGCGAGTCATCCGATCGAGAAAAAGTAGCTTCGTGCTCTAGCTCAGCCATTGCCCCCATTAAATCATCGATATCAAGTTGCCTTTGTGTTTCATTAAGGGGTTCTGCCTTTAATTGCACATATCTCTTAGGAATGGGTTTTCCGTCCTTCGTGAGCATTTCACCAGGAGCTGCAATCTCCTTCTTTTCCTGTTTCATGGGGGTTTCGGGTGTAGCAGTAGGTCGAGCGGGTGGAGATGGCGCTACCGGTACCGGCGGCTTCGATCCAGGGATAGATTCTTCCATAGGCTCTTGTTGAGGTTTAGGTTTTGGGAGCGATTTAATCGAGACGGGTTTCAGAGGCTTCTTCGTGAGTGGCTTGGGTAATGATTCTATTTGGGGTAATGATTTCTTCAGGATTGACTCTTTCCCTCCAGTTGGACTTGGCGAGGTTTTCACCTCTCCCTTGGATACCTCTGGTTTTGGTTTCAATGGTTTTTCCATAGATCCTGCTAGTGTCACGTCAGGTTGTGAGGGGGTGGAGGGCTTTTTTGGTGGTGTGGGTACCTTCACCACGGGTTTACCAGGTTTAACTGGTTTAGTGGGTGACACGGGTGGAGACACGGGCGGTACTGGAGGCGTGGAACCATGCGGTTTACCTTTTACCGCTGGTTTTGGTTTGGGAGGAACCGATGGGACGGGGGGTGTCACAGGTGGAATCTTTGCGGCAGAACCCTTCACCATAGGTTTAGAGGGAACGGGTGGAACCTTGACAGTTTTCGATGCTTGCTTCACCTCTTGCTCATCATCCTGCATCTTGAAAAGCTTGGTAGCAAGGGGTGCTCGGCTCTTATCCGTTCCGGAAATCTTTTTCAAGTCACGGTCGCGATCCTTGTATCCAAGTAATCCCTCGGCAACGAGAATTCCATCCCGGATCTTGATGATATTGGATGCTTGAAGATGCAGGATCACCTCGTCAACTTTCTCCTCGCTCCATTTCAACAGGCGCTTGACCTTTTCCCTTGTAATTCTCGTTTCCGTGGTCATGGCATGTAGTAGCATCTTTTCGTTCATGTTTAGCTTGGCTGCTTCTGGAGTGAAGGCGATGATCGAGATCTGTGGTGTCAAATCAACCACATCCTCTATCTCCTTTGATTTATTGAGTAATTCAAGCGCGTTCTTGATGTCCTTCTGCTCGAACTCGCGGGGAAGCAACTTGGCAAGCTTGTTTATCTGAAGGATCGCGTGTTTCTTGATGTTGGTGTCTTCTATGATCTTTCGGATCTCCTTGGCGATGGTATCCATCCACAAGCCATATCCCATATCCCTGAATAATTCCTCAACCTTGACCATGGGAGTTTCCTCTTCCATCTCATCGAATTTTTCGATGGCAGTAAGGAGATCCTGCATGTCCTGCTGGCGCTGCTCCTCACTAACTGGCACCGCCGACCCGTATGATTTCAAGAGTTTCTTTCCTTCCTTGATCAAGCCTTCTTCCGTTTCCTTGTCCATGGAAAGAAATTTTTCAGCCATGCTGGTGGTAACGCCAACTTGACTGGAAATACGTTTCTTGGTTTCTTGGATGATCTGCATGGTTTTTTGCTGTTTCTCGATGAATTGGGACTTGTCTTCATCTGCCACGTTCTCGAGGAGCACCTTCAAGGCTTTCTTGCCATGACGCGCCTTTCGTTCGGCAAACTTGTGCTGGTAATAGTATACATAACCTATCATGGAACCTATATAGCCAAGAAGCACTATGTAAAAGATCAGGGGTAGATTAAACATGCAAATCAACCATTCGCTTATGCATTGAATACCCGAACGGGGTTTTAAGTCTTAACTATATCGTGTTTTTCCTCGAGCACTTCGAGTATTTTGAGAAGCAAGTTCTTGTGCATGATCATTCCGCGCAAGCCCCCCTTACCATCCACGACGGGGAGTCGCTCAATATCATGTTTTTTTAATATCCTGAGAATTTCAAGAATGGATGCATCTTCCAAAACGGTGATTACGTTATGTGACATGAGATCTCGAACGATCATGCCTCCCAATGAAAGGGTGTGCCGTGCGATCATGATGTCCCGGTGAGTGAGCATCCCGATGACCTTGTCATTGCCCGATGAATCAATAACTGGAAGGCCACCGATACCCTGCTTGAACATCCGGTTCTCTACATCCACGATTCGTTCGTCATCTTTCGCGGTGATCACGTTGGAAACTAGAATATCCCTTGCCTTGATATCTAATAGATCCATGAGTTGAGGGAATTATGGAAGATTCATAACACTTTCTGGCAAGTGAACATGAATCTATACCACTCGTAATGGATGGTGATTAATCGAATGGAAGTGTAATTTATTAGCGATTGTGTCTTTTTGAGAATGAAATCGATCCCATCAGGGAGTCGTGTTACCCCCGGAAGGAGAGAGATTTACCAAAAGCGAAGTGAATACCATGAGTGACGAAAAATTCAAGTTAGGCGTGATTCTCGTTGGCAATATTGGCATGAGTCCATTGCTTGCAATGATCATTGACGAGAGGGCAGATAGAAAGGATCTTGATACAGTCGTAGCTTCTTCGGGTGCAAAGCTCGGAAAAGAGGAATGCATCAAGACAACCAAGAAAATCATCGATGAGCAACCAGACTTGATTCTCTGGTCAAGTCCAAATGCGGCTTTACCTGGACCAAAGAAGTCCAGGGACTTGTTACAAGAAACGGGTATTCCCACCATCATCATCTCTGATGCACCTAGCAAAAAAGCGTCAGACGAGATCAAGGAACGGGGAATGGGTTATTTCGTTATCCCTGCTGATTCCATGATCGGAGCCAGGCGGGAATTTCTCGACCCAACCGAAATGGTCTCATTCAATGCAGATTTACTAAAAGTGCTTGCATTCACGGGCATCGTGAAACTGGTTGTTACCGAGATTGAAAAGGTTATCACTGCAATCAAGCAAGGAAGTACACCGGAATTACCAACGATTCTCGTTAAGAAGGAAAATGCCCTTGATGCGGCAGAGTACCGGAATCCTTATGCCATGGCAAAAGCAATGGCAGCACACGAAATCTCAGTAGCCGTGTCAAAATTAAACACTGAGGGTTGCTTCAAGACAAAGGGAAGGGAAAATTACATGCCCATCATCACGGCAGCACACGAAATGATGCGCATTGCTGCCTTCCTTTGTGACGAGGCAAGGGAGATAGAAAAAGGTACTGGCTTGGTTCATCGAGCACCTCATTACAAAGATGGGCATGTCATGACAAAGACAGGATTCCTAGATAAGCCTGAATGAAGGGAAATCACCAGGAACAAAGGAAATGCAAAAAGCACTTGCATCTCCCATCTTTTTTTTTTGCCACCGATATGACTTAAGGTGATCAAAGCGCCAGTAGCTTGAAAAACAAGGGAAAAATGGAAAAATTCCAGTTACAACTGTATTTTATTCTTCCGCTTCACGTAGATCGTGATGATAACGACCGCAATCAACACGCTAGCCGTAATCACACCCACGACTATTAATAAATCTTGAGAAAGGAGCCAAGGCACGTCATTATCTAACTCTGGTGTATTTGAATTGAAAAGATACAAGCACATGAGTGCATGATACGTCGCTTCCAATGAGGATGAAGCAGTTGGTTCCTCCAAGGACCCCTCCACAAAACCACCATCACTGACTTGCTTGTCTAGTATCCAATTTTTCAATGCACTCTCATCTAGCAAGTTAAACTCTAGAGATTCTTGCAGTTTTACTGCAAAATAAGTTGTTGATAATAGTGGATCTTCGCTTATCACTGGATCTTTGACACCACCAGCGGGAGACGTGTTATCGGGAAGGAAATCTTGTACGGCATTATTAAAACCAAAGTTCAAGTAGGCGCTGCTTTCATTTGTAAGAATTTCCTGGTAAATTGATACTGCAAAGCTCGTGGCAACAAGGGATTCCGTAGTCGCATTTGGAGCCCCACCATATAGGTTGGAACTCATGCGACATGAATTGACGAAAGTATTAACTTCACCGAGATGCACTTTCGTCAAATTTTCGGTGAGCTCCAAGATCTTCAGGGCGTAATAGGTATTGAAAATATCGGCAGTGTTATTTGCCAGTGGATTTGCAGTAAACCCACCATTATCATCCTGGGACTCCAGGACAAAATTCACGAAGCGTGACAGGTTCACCGTGCTGGTTGCATCAAACATGTCCAGCAATCGTAGGGATTGATAGGTGGCTTTCATGCTATCTTCCGCCCCTTCCGCGTTTTTAAAACCCCCGTAATCTCCATCGGACTTATTGCGAAGGTTATCAATGAAGTTACGAACGTTAAGTGCCTCGTCATAAGTTTCATTGGTCACCGGGTAATCAAACGTGTCGATGAGGGTGATAGCAGCAATTGTCGTATCGATGGTCGCATCTGCAGAAACACCATCGGGATGAGAATAATAGCCTGCTCCCCTATCGGCGAGACAAGAATCAACAAAATCAAGTGTTGCCTTCTTGCGCGTGAGCGCGGCACCGGGTGCAATAAAGGAGACGAGCAACAATCCAATAAAGGCAAACAAGGTGAAACACGTCAGTTCCTTCGTCCTGAATGTCATGGCCTACCAAACTCGATTATGGATGAATTGATGTGCAAGTTAATCAAAGCTAGGTTGCATCCAATATGAGGTTTTTTGGTGCGACCGCTTAAAGGTTGGAGAAGATTTCCTTCAAGATCGATTTATGGATCACTTGAGGATCTTGGTAAAAAGATTCCCGTGTTATCTTTATAGACTCGAAAACGGTCTTCATTGCTCCCAATTTCGACGCGCCACGGTATGTGGCAGTACCT
This sequence comes from Candidatus Bathyarchaeota archaeon, assembly GCA_014729935.1. GTDB lineage: Archaea > Asgardarchaeota > Lokiarchaeia > Sigyniarchaeales > Sigyniarchaeaceae > WJJB01. Next base: position 6,058 of record WJJB01000122.1, read on the forward strand.
CGATCACCCGTTGAAAGTATCTTGATCACTCCCGAGCCAATGGACTCCGTTGCGCCTGCATCTGGATCCATGAATTCTTCAGCCTCGCCAAATTGTTCCACGCCAGCCATCCCACCAATATCGAGATCTGGAACAATTTGCTTGGTTTTCAGTTCATTCCCGCAATTCGGGCAGAAGTCATCCTTGGCAAGGTCCACGTTCTTACCGCATTTGGTGCAATTATCAATCTTGGGTTTTCCATCTTCTCCCTCACCGTCCGGGATGGAAATCTTGGAATCATCGTATGACACGAGTGTGGGTTTATATTCACTTAACTTTTTTTGACTGGTCTCCGCTTCCGGCAGCGGTCCAAGGTTTGGAAGCAACAATTCAAGCTCCTTCTGCAGGCGCTTTTCGAATCCTGGGAATTTCGTGCTCCCACCACTTAGAACGATATTCCCTAGCATGGTTCTCTTCACCTCGTCGGGCACCTTGGATATCGAGTCGACAATTGCCTGGGGAATCGACATGATGTTGTATCCAAGCATTCCAGGTGTGAATAGGATCTCGGGAGCCATGAACCTGCTATTCCCTATCTCAATATTAGATCCATCCGGAAGAGTGTATGACCGGCGGATGTTCATATTATAAGCATTTTGCGCTTCCACATTCACGTCTTCTGCGACATAACATAATTTTTCCTTGATGTCCCTGAGGATCTCCTTTTGGGCAGAGAAATTCAAGTGATGGCCTTCCTGCATGAGGTAGTTCTTGAGATTTTCGTTCACGTCCACCCCGCCAAGTGCAAGTCTGTTCACCGCGTAGGAGATAACTTCGCCATCATGAATTGGTACGATGAATGCCATGCCTTCTCCAACTTCAACCACCAATCCAGTAGACAAGCCAGCATTCACCAAGGCCATGACTGCTGATGGAAAGATAACCACTGCGTCGGTTTGGAACGTTTCGAAAAAAACTTTTGCAAGATGCTCGCGTAAATTGGCAGGATTGAGAATGGCTTCGGAATAGATGATTGGATGTTCCCTGGTATCCACCCTGAGCACGTTATAAAAGGCATGATTCAGGACTTCGTAAAATGCGTTCCAATCCATTACTTGACCCCTGGAAATCGGATACTGAATCTTGAGCACGCCCCGCATTGCCGCCGCATCATTTCCAACGTAGGCAGTACGAACATGATCTGACGTGTCAACCATCACGGAGCGGTACTTTTCTTTTCCAACAATCGTCGGGAACGTCTCCCTTGGTTTCATCTCGCCCGCGAATCCCACCTTGCAAGATGCCTCACCAATATCTATTACCACAGGGGTACCGGGCGGAACCTGTGAACCTTCTGCCATTTTCAAGCCTCGAGACCATTATTGTGTTTGCGCTCTTTACAACCCCTTGCATGTCAGGTTATACCTAATAGATCATTTTGTTGGTATAAAAAGGTTCAATAGAATGATCTCGAATCACCTCCAATGCGGGTACTTGGGTGTTTGAGATCATGATTCATGAAAGTTGGTGAAGACGCTCTCCGACAGAATGCCGCATTTGGAGGTATGAAGCGCTATCACGTGGATAGGTGAGAAAACTCGACCATTCATCCTTTATGGTCATCAAGTAGGGATTGGCGGGATCCTCTTGTTCAAGCATCTCCATGTATTCCAAATGTTCCAAACCATCCCTCATGGTCTCCCACACGATGGTCGTAACAGGTTTGACATTCGCATCCGAGAGTAACATTATCGCATCACCGATGCCATCGTAACCGACCCTGTAAGGATCAAGGGTGGATA
>WJJB01000123.1 GCA_014729935.1 Candidatus Bathyarchaeota archaeon
GGATCAATACCACGTGGTGCATGCAACCTCCTGGATATTCCAAGAGTCTTTGCCAAGAAATCTTATCACACGGGCACGAAATTGGCTTTCATTTTGATGCCATCAGCAATGCTGGGAAGAAAAAGACCTTAAAAAGCATGTCACGCCTGTGGTCATTTACCGAGCTGGAACGGCAATTAAAAACGCTTCAAAAGCATACCGGTGCATTCCCACTATACACGAACAAGAACCATTATACCCGATGGGAAGGCAGGACTGAATTCCTTGAATGGTGTGAAGAACTGGGTATCCGGGTCGATCAAACAAAAGGACCATCAAAATGTGGCACCCAAGGATTCCCGTTCGGCTCCTGTCACCCGTGGCAAGCCATGAATATCGATGGCAAGCTGATTGGGTGCTTGGAGATATCCTTTCAAAGCCAAGATTTCGGATTACAGGGACCTGAAGATACCATGGATATATTGCTCGATGGCGTCGTAAAAGCGGCTGGTGTTGCCCACGTCATCTTCCATCCTGCACATGCAACGAAACCGAGAGTAAATGCTCTCATGCATGAATTCATCACGAAATGCAAGGAACTCGGAGCCAGTTTCATGAAAAGCAGGGATATCGGGGAATGGGTCTTCAAGCGGAAACTGGCCATCGCCAAGGGAATTCAAGATCTCGATGGCGCCAGCATCAAAGAAAGGGATCCAAGAAAAAAAGATTGGGTACCCATCACCACCAATAGTTGATTTCACATGCGGAAGAAGGAAAAAAAAGTATTCGAGAAGTTTGGAGTGGCTGAGAAAACACAGCTGGGAGACGTGATTGATTCGGGAGACTTGTTCTATCTAAAGGGAAAAAAAACCAAGAACTTGTGCAAGAAAATACAAAAACACTTTAGCATCAAGCATTGCGCGACGATGTCTTCAGGTACCGCTGCCATTCATTCGGCGATTGGTGCATTGGAGCTGGTTCCCGGGAAGGAGGTAATCACATCACCCATAACCGACATGGGAACCTTGATTGGTATCCTTTACCAGAACTTGATACCTGTATTTGCAGACGTGGATTCAAGAACATACAACATCCACTCCGAATCTATCAGGGAAAAAATTAGTGATTCTACTGCTGCTATCGTGGTTGTGCACCTTGCTGGCAACCCGGCACGCATGGATGAAATCTTAGCACTAGCAGCTGAGCATGACCTCCCGGTTATCGAGGATTGTGCTCAAGCGTATGGAGCCAAGGCCAAGGGGAAGAATGTTGGCACGGTGGGTAATATCGGTTGTTTCTCGCTCAACGCGTTCAAGCATATTTCCAGTGGTGATGGGGGGTTTATAATCACCAATGACAAGGAACTTTACCTTCGTGCGCACAATTTCGCAGACAAATCCTACGATCGCTTGGACACGGGAAGGCGATTGACCATCCTTGCACCGTGTTACCGAATAACAGAACTTCAATCAGCAGTTGCTCTTGCCCAGTTTGAAAAGCTTGAATATATTGTATCGAAACGGCACGAGCTTGGTTCAAATTTCAACGCGGGGATCGAGGGACTGGAAGGAATCCAATCTCACCATGTTAAAGAAGGAGATTATTGCAGTTACTGGTTCACCATGATTCGCATAGATGAACACCTCTTGTGCCCCCGGGAGGAATTCGTGGCTGCCTTGAAAGCAGAGGGTGTGCCTGCAAGTGCTGGTTACATTCCAAGACCAATTTACATGGAACCAGTGTTCCAGGAGAAATCATTCTTTCCTGGAGGGCGGTGGCCCGCGGAAATCATGGCTGGAAAGCAACATGATTACATCCCTGGCGCGTGTCCAGTCGCTGAAAAGGTGCTTGAAACTGCAATCAGGATCTCAATCAACGAGTCACAGGATCTCGGTCAAGTGAACCGATGGGTTGAAAAATTTAAGGAAATACACGAATTCTACATTTCAGGAGATTGAAATCGATTGAAACCTGCTAAAAATGATGAAAATAGCAGCTCAAATAATCTTGACGTGCATGAAGCGATCGTGCAACTATCAAGGAACCTGGAGGCATTCATCGAACCGATCATCTCCGATCTCACACGGAACGAACCTAATTCCACCCGGGCTTTCCCCTGCCTCATGGCGATCGTGAGGGAAATGCAACGAGTGATGGTAAACCCGTCAATTAAGATGCTGGCAGATGACATCGCGCAAGCATTGGCATTTCACGCGATATCGGATGCAAAACCTTACATGGTGAATGATACTACCCTTTTGGGGAAAGCCATAAACGAAATCAAGCAATCGGGAATATTAAAGCAATTAAATGAAAAAATCCCGGTAAGGCCAAAACTTGAAAATATCTGCCGACCGTACGAGGAATTCTTGAAGGTGCACGATCCCTCCAGGAGAAGGTACAGGGGCGTGTTTTATACCCCGCACGAGATCGTCCATTTCATGATTGAAGCATTGCAATGGATATTGCAGCAAGATCTTGAAATGATGGATGGATTATGCAATGAAAAAGTCAGGTTTTTCGACCCAGCAGCGGGGACTGGAATTTTCCTTGTCGAAGCTTTTCTAAAGGTGCTTGAAAAAACCGCGGATGGAAACAGTGCCAAGCATCATTTACTTGAGCATTTTTCCGGCAATGAAATACTCCTTCCTGCAGTTTTACTCGCTCGTGAGCGAATTTCCAGATTAATGGTATCCCATGGCATCAATCTGGGACACCATGAAAAGATCCCGGTGTATCATTCAAATTCGCTCTCGAATCTCCAGGGTGATTTGGATGGGAAGGGGGGGAAAAATACCACGATCCTCATTGCAGCAAATCCCCCGTATTCGGTGAGCTCAGCCAATAAACAGCCAAGCATCGAGGAACTCATGAAAGATTACAAGAAACACCTGAACGAAAGAAACATTCAACCTTTAAGCGATGATTATATCAAGTTCTTCCGGATGGCACATCATCTTATCCAGCTGAATGGCAAGGGAGTAATCGCATTCGTGACTAATAATGCATGGTTGTACAAGGTTATTCACCGGCGAATGCGTGAATCAATTCTGGAAACGTTCAATAAAATATACATCATCAATTTACACGGCAATGCAAACATTGGGGAACGTGCTCCTGATGGTTCTCCCGATGGAAACGTTTTTGGAATTAGAGTGGGTGTTTCCATCGTATTTCTCGTGAAGGCAGCCGGGTTGAAAACCAGCATTTATTACCATGATTTGCAGGGAACCGTGGCTTCCAAGCTCTCATATCTCGCTTCCAAGGGAATGGAACAGGTACCCTTCAAAAAATTGGAGGTAAAACGCCCATACTTCTTCATGGTTCCCATGAATCTTGATTATTGGGAGAAATACAGGAAATTCCCTGGATTGGATGAAATTTTCAAGGAATCAATTATTGGCGTCAAAACACACCGGGATGGCTTCATCGTTGATTTTTCAAGGGAAAATGTGAGAAAAAAAATTCGTGAATTCCTTGATCCTTCCTTTTCCACGCAATCCTTGAAGGAAAAATACAGGATCAATGGTAAAATGAAGAAAATACAGAAAGCAAGGGAAAAATTGCAGGATGATGGATTCCAAGAAGAGAGGATCATCCATTATGCATACCGGGTGCACGATGATCGATTCACGTACTACCATCCCTCGGTGATTACAAGGGACCGGCGAGGGGTCATGAAGCACATGAAACAGGATAACTTGGCATTAATTTCAACCAGATTATTAAGTTCCAAGAAATTCACTCACGTGTTTGCATCGACCTGTATTGGTGATATCGGTTTTTTATCATCCAGGACGAGTGAAAGTGCTTATTTTTTCCCATTGAAATTAACTCGTGAAACAAGCAAGCGCGACAAAAAGGTGGAATCCAACCTATCGAGTGGTTTCATCAGGATGTTGGAAGAAAAAGTTTCATTGAAACTGAGATCCCCCCGGGATGCCTTCTCGTATATCTATGCAATCCTTCATTCCGAACAATATCGGGAAAGGTACGCGGAATTCCTTCGATTCAATTTCCCACGGATTCCAGTGGTGGATAATGCGAGGGATTTTTGGAAACTTGTATCCATCGGTGAACGGCTTATCCAATATCACGCGGGAAAGGAAGAAGATACGATGCATGCCAGTCGTCTCACGCTCGAGGGGGATGGAACCGTGAAGAAAATATCCTATTCAAGGCAAAAGCAAGCAATCCAGTTGAATGAACACGGATGCATCTTCCCCGTTTCTCCAAATGCATGGAGGGCAAGAATTGGAAGCTATAATGTGTTAAAAAAATGGTTGAAGGGAAGGAAGGGCAATATTCTCGATAAAAGTGATCTATTCACCCTGGAACGCATCATTCATTCCTTGGAACAGACTGAACTAATCCAAGAGAAATTGGCACTAATACAAATTCCCTGAGTAATGCCCGGGAGAATCAGTTGATTGAAGAGGCACGTTTACTTTTTTAATTACGGGATGGTGACTAGTACTATAGTGGTGGAATCCCCTTGCAAAATGTATCACTCCAGGGCTATAGAGTCTGCAAGGTACTTTGCAATGGGTGCACTCTTGGAACTGCACCTTCTCAAGTTCATGGACCACCATTGATCGAACTGGACGAAGGTGAAGGAATAATGGCTGTACACTGGAATTTCATGACCTGAGAGACCAATATGTCTAGGTGAATAGGATGAAAATATACATGGTGCAATCTGGTGAATTAGCAGAGATCGATGCCCTCGTGTTTTCCTCGGGGGATTCTTACGTTGTCGATGACGAGACGGAAAGAGTTATATGGCTTTGGCACGGGATAAATGCATCACCTGATGAAAAAGGGAGCGCGGCTGCAATCGCTAAGAAATGGGACGAGACGCGAGGAAAGGCATCACGGGTGATCACGATAGACCAAGGAGATGCCACCGATGATGCCCATCGCTTCAAAAAGAAATGCGCGGAGCTCGGAGGATTAAAAATTGTTGACAAGAACATTGCAGAGTCCTTCCTGACCCATTGGGAAAAGGAGAAAACACCCCCGATGCTTTTCAAGGTAAGCAGCGAGGAGGTCGGCGGTGATATCAATGCAATGGAATATATCCAAGTTGAACTGAAAAGGGAAAACCTGGATCCCGATGATGTGATGCTTCTCTTCATTCCGGACGAGGACAAGACATACATCTGGGTCGGAAAGGGTGCCAATGTGAAGGAGAAAATCAAGGGAGGGCAAGTTGCAAGGTCATTCGATAAGGACATGCCTGGCGTGCAGGACGAAATCTTCATCGAGGACGGAGACGAGCCCGATGAGTTCTGGTCCTACTTCTAAATCCTTCTTTTTTTGCATTTTTTGTGGTACCAAGGTTCAAAAGGTCAAAACATTTCCCTGCTGCAAAACATGCGCTACCCGGTGTAACATGGCATGCAGGGCATCTCCTACCGAGCAAACTGCTCTTTTTTGCGTGAATTGTGGTCAAGCAGCGTATATCACCATGAGAGAACCAACATGTTATGGTTGCAAGGAAAAGAAAGAAGTGGAAGACGGGAATTATCATTGAACTACCACTGCCTAAACTAAAGGACGTGGCTTTCTGGCGGAATACGGGTAAAATCGTGAGCCGCATATTCATTAGCAGGATATAGCTTCAGTTTCTTGGGCCACCTTAACGTTCTTCCCTTTGTTTCAACTTCCAAGCGATTTTTTTTTAGATGAGTAAAAAGCAAATGCCTGCTGGCAATTCCCGCATCATGGGTATCATCATCACCATTAAAACCACTAGATCACAATGATAATACATGGCATACACGTTAGCTGATCTCAGGTACCAGCAAATCATCAGGGAACCTGCAGATCTAAAAAAACACATGCGGGATTTCAAGTTGGAACCGAAATTTTCAGTCGGAATCTGGTATTTTAGCCCTGGAGGCGGTCGGTTCCACGATAGATACATTCCAGAAATGAAGATCGAAGAACGTCTTGATCTTGCCAGAGAGATGGCGGACTTGGGTATCACCGGCATTGAAGCTCACTATCCAGCAGAGATCAATGAAGATAATCTTCACTTGTACAAGGACTTGGAAAAAGACACTGGTATTGGCGTTGTTGGCATTCCATTTAGTCATTTTTACGACAAGATATTCGAGTTTGGTGCCCTGTCAAATCCTGACTCGCAGGTGCGTGAAAAAGCAATTGAAATCGCCGTGAATGGATTAAACCTTGTGAAGGAGATCGGTGCGCGGTGCGCGATTTCTTGGCCAGGGATTGATGGGTACCTGTATAAACTTGGCACGATTTATCCTTGGATGTGGAGAAATTTCGAGAAATCAATTGCCATTGCCATGGATCGCGTGCCCGGGGTGCGCGTTGCCATAGAACCAAAACCCTATGAACCCGCTCCCAACAATATCTACCGGACCACGGCGGAAGGCATCCTGGCTGCCCAGCGCATCCAAGATCACCTAGAGAACGACGTGAATGTAGCTATATTGAAACAGGGCCATAATTTAGCATGCCTGAATCCTGAGATCGGCCACGTTACCATGGGCGGTGAACCGCTTGCAGCTGCCTTCAGCCTTGTGGGAATGCACGCGATGCTGGCTCACACCCATTGGAATAGCCAACCATTCGGGAATTATGATCAGGATTTGAATGTCGGGGTGGTGAAACTTCAAGAGGCAATTGCTTTAATGTATACCTTGAAGATCATGGGATACAGGGAATTCTTTGGCATCGATATCAATCCCGAACGCATGCCAGTATTGAAGGCGGTTGAAATAAATACGAAAGTAATAACCCGGATTAACGAGAAAATCGAAACATTACCCCATGAAGAGATCATAGACATGTATCTTGATCCTATGAGCCACCGGGGGGATCTAGAGTTGCTTCTCGCAGATTGGATTTAGCCTCTTGGCGAGAAGTCCCCCGCAGTCATTCATGCCGGTTCTTCACGAACACGGTATTTCCAAGATGAATATGCTTCCTTTCGTGTAATCATCATTCACCCGGTTTTTCACGGTAATCCGCCCATTAAACATTTCAATTGCTTGCCGGGTTATCATCAGTCCAATCCCTAGACCACCCGTCGTGGGTGCTTCATGATTGTTGCGATTCACCGAGAACAATTCAGGTTTCACGTCATCCGGGATGCCAATACCGTTATCGATGATGGAAATCCGGCAAAAATTACTGGATTTACCATGACCTATCAGGATTTTTAGTTGAACATGATTGTTGGCGTTATGTCTTCCACCGTTGATCAAGATATTTTCAATCAAGTCTACGAGTAGTTCGTTTGCAAGCACGAAAATATCTTTTTCAGGTCGTGTATACTCAATTGATAGCTGCTTTTCATGGATATTCCTTCGTGTAAAAGCAATTGCATCATCAATGGCATCCAATAAATTAACTTTTTTGAGGATCATGGATTCCGATGCTAATTGCGATAGGTTTCTGATATTCCGGATGAGAGAAGATGCTCTTTCTAAATTTTCATCAATTCTATCCTTGTATTTTTTTCCCTTGCTGCTTATAACAGTCGATTCTTTTGATAGGATCTTGAAGCTAAATCGAAGGTTTTGAATGATATTAGAGATGTCATGGGTAAAGATGTCCTTGTAAAAGGAGACCATGGTATAGGAGTCCCTGTATTTCTTTTCGGATTCTATTATTCTGTATTCCAAGATAGCAATTAACGCAATAATTAATTGCAGTAGCGTCGAAAAGAAGAACATTGCATAGCTTAGCTCATAACCCCAGGAAAAGCCAGTGTAATCGAGATGAGCGGCCAAGGCTGTAAGCGTGGCTACTAATCCTGTGATGAAGATGAAAAGATGAAAATTCGTCCTTTCGTGATGGAAAACGTGGAAAGCCACGCAACTTAGGATGATGCCACATAGAATCCATATAATCGTCAGATTGGAGAGAATATCATATGGCAGTTGAAAAAAGGGGTATAGCATTATCAACGCCGGAATAAATCCATGCGTTTTCTTGGCACGCAAGCGTTTCACGAGACGGTATTCCTCGATAATTAGGGAAATTGCCATCAGCAATACCATCATAGAATATACGAGTTGGGATATGGTTCGAAATAGCCCATCGTAGATCTTTAAATATTGGAATACGGATGCGATTACCGAGGCAATGTACACGGGAATATATTTCCTAACAACCTTTCTCTTGATAGCAGCAAGAAGGATGATTACCAAGGCAAGTGCGGCAACAATGGCGATAATGAGATCGAGGATATACTCATCCAACACCATTTTTCATCTCTAAGCGAATTCTATAAACAATGCACATACCCTGTACATGATGACCACTCATAAATGATTTTGGTATAAAGAGGGAATGAAAAGGAACTAGATCTTTCACCACGTGATGCCAACCATAGCATTCACGGGAAGCCAAGCAGTAGGGCAAAAAGGCTCACGCTCCCGTGTTGCTTTCGACCAGCCGATTAATGGGAGCATGGAGTGGCAGGAGGGATATGAACCAATTCACTATGATAGATCAAGGCGATCTTCATGAATATGAATGATTCCTATCCCACCGTGCACGTGAGAACCGTTTCCGCAGGAACCGAGGGACAGTGTCTTCCCGGGCAATCAGGCTACAAGTTGGTTCATGGTTACTCTGGGTATGCCGAATCACCCATGATTACACCTCGCATCCATCTCGTTGCCTTTTTAAATCATGATTTGGTCACTAGTATGACGGTGCGTGTGTGACAATTCAACGCATTCTTCACCCATTCAAGACACTCCTGCTCGATAACCATGGAAAACCACGCGGGTAATGCATTTCCCTCCATAAGGCACCAGTCGCTTGATGCAGGCAATTGATCGGTGGAGGAAGAATCGATGTCCTTGAATCGGGTGGGTCCGAGTAATTCATAAAAGGTAACTGGTCTCACGTGAACATCATGGAAATCCAAAAAGAAGTCAAGAAGGAAACTGTTTGGCGGGTAAACCTTGCCAACAAGCAACTTTTATTCAAGGCAATAGAAGATTCAAGTAATCCTGAACCAGACGTGACCCTGATCTTGAAGGATCCAGCTGCTGGAACAGAAATTACCGTGGATATGTCCAAGGACAAGTTCTTGAATCTTGCAAGTATCGTGGATTCCTTCAATCAAGTATGCCTCGGGGTCGAGCCTACACTGACTCCACAGGATTACGCCGAGCTGGAGCCGGAACCCGAGAAAGAGTCAACATGGGAACAACCGCATGAACCTAAGCCAGAACCAACTTTGGAAGCACAGTCCCGCGGGGAATCCACGACCAGCCCTTTAGGAGGCATGAAGAAACCAAAGAAAGTTGCTTTCCCCCCCCGATTTGATGCCATCAAACAAGAAGAGACAAGTAGCGAGATGGAGAATGAGGATGCTGGGGAAACCTTGGAAGCTCACGACACCATGGTTGATAAAGCCCAGGAAGAGGAGGACGAAAACGCTCCACCCGAGTGGAATCCCTGGTGAACACTGAAAACACCGCCACGTTGCAAGATACCTGCATGTCGTGCGCGGCATGTTGCCACGACACCGAGATGTTGATATCTCCAGCTGACATGGAACAGGTAAGTGCCTTGGGATATGCCATTGATTCATTTTCTATCATAGATCCAGAAACCGGGGAAAGAATGCTCAAGAATATCAATGGTTCGTGCGTGTTCTTGGAGGGAAAGGAGCCATACACTTGCAAGATATATCATGCACGGCCTAAGGGCTGCAGATTTTTCCCATTGATATATGATCAAGAACGGGGAAGGTGCACCATGGACAGGGAATACTGCCCACACTGGAGAGATTTCACGTGGATGGAAACTGATAAGACACTCGTTCGCGAGCTTCTTAACTTTCTAAAACATGACCTGCAACTTTTTTAACACATCATTCATGAATTCAGGTGAATCAAAATGGGTTTGTATGAATTCAAGAAGGACTTACTTGGTCAATCATTTAGCTTCTACGATTTTTGCAGAATATGCCATTTCGATGAGACCCAAACAAGCAAGGCTAGGAATATCTTGAAATCGTGGGCTCAACGTGGTCTCATCAAGCGCATCAGCAGAAACGTGTACGAGAAAATTAAATGAATCATCCAAGCGGTCACGGAATCTCTCGAATTGATTCCCGGGGTTCAAGTATTCTCATTTTACACGCGAATGGTGAACAGCTGCTTTTCTGGGCAGGATGGGTTTCGCTCGTTCAGCAATTCGATGGCTCCAGTCCACATTCAAATGGAGGGGTATCCTGCATTAACGGTGAGCATCGAACGAATGGGAACGGTTCCTGTTTACCTGGACCCAGCGCACGCGACACGATCGTCAAAGCGTGAAGCTGCAATCGATGGAACCCATGATGCAATAATAGCGATGACATGGGAATCGATGGAGGTGGAATCCATGCCCTCTAACGCGTGATAGGTCGAAATCGCGTACTCACCTTAACCAGTTAATTTTTATAGAAGCATGTGGAGGAAAGCATGGTGAATGGTGAAATGGAAGAGAAACATGATAAAGAATCGTCCACGGCTTCAAAACCAGGTTCCAAGAAACTGAAAAATAAACTACTGGATTACTTCAATGATAATTTTTCAAACGTGTTATCGAATGAACACTGGATGTACACGGTTATATTCGTGCTTGGAGCATTCGTCTTGGCAATCTTGTCTCTCTTCCAAGGGAACGTGGCGGTACTCACGGTCGCCACCTTCATATCCACAATCTTGGCATTCACATTTGGCATCTTGTTCGTCTTGAGTAACATGGACTCATTCAGGGAAAAAATCCTGCATGCTTCCATCAAGAAAAGGGCAATTTGGCTTCTAATCTCCAGTGGCATCGCCACGGGTATCTTCATCTCGATCTATATTCCATCTCTTTCCCTTCCCGATGATTTCAGGTTGGAAATAATTCTACCCATATCTTACATGCTGGTTTTCTTTGGATGGAATTTTATCCAGATTTTCTTCATCCGGAAGGGAATGGAAACCATCTCAACCAAGGTTGAAAACTGGGCTTTCCAACATGCCAAGAACGAGAAGGAAGAAACCAGTCGATCATACCCGTTCTTGATCATCGGAATATTCGCACCAGTGGCGTTCTTTGTCACGATCGTGATTATTTTCTTCATTTATCCAGCGGGAACCATTGCTTCACTTCTTGCAAACCCTTTTGGCATTATCGTGCTATCCTTGTGGATGCTTGGAATCGGCCTCCTGCTAACGGTAGCGTCCCTCAACCTCTTTGCAACGCATCGCATGACAATCCAGCATGGGACCCCCACGATATTTGGATCCCTTTTGCACATGTTTTTCTGGATCTATGTTGTGTACCGCTCCTATTCATTTATTAGCGCCACCAATAATTTCTTTGCTGGCGTTGATGCATTATCAAACCTCGACAAGTTCATAGATATCTTGCTCATGTTGGCTTCCCTTTTCCTGCTATTCAAGGGCCTGGGGAACAAGCTAAAACGATCATCCTTTTTCAACAAGGATAACCTGCCCTTCATCGCTTACGTGTTTGCTCTCATCGTGGTGATGGGTCGGATCTCGTTGGTTCTCGGCATTCCGAGTAGTGGAGTGATCACGCCATTATCTCAATCACTGGTAGCAGCCATGAATAATCTCCTGATGATGTCCGTGGCGATCGTGTTTTACTTCCTGTATTTCAAGCCAAAACTCGAGGAATTGAATTACGTGGAAAAGGATACATACACGCTACACGAGGTAAACGAGTTGCTGGATGACTTCAGGCGGAGAATGGTCCACGTTGGGCACATATCGGGTGAACAGGGGCGATCCACCTTGCAAGAATTCCTAAAGGATCACGAACTGGTCCTTCCCGAGGACGAGGAAACAGGTGATGGAATGAGGCCGGCGCGGCAAGAGAAAGATAAAGATACCCCAATCACCCAAGATGGGGAGGTTAACACAGATGTGGAATCAGGAAGAACCGGGGATGGAGATACAGGTGATGGTAATGATACCCCCAATCCAAGTGATCAGGATAAATATCCCATGGAAAAACCGAAGAAAAAGAATGAGAAATGAAGCATCACGTTTCTGGTGAGGGCTTGATGTATGCCTTGTCCATCAAGCTCTTCACCATCTCCCTCGATCTCTTGATGACTGCTTCTGCTGATTCATACAGGTCTTGACGCGTTCGCTTTATCCTTGCCACGCCCTCTTCCTGAGCCTTCATGGCAAC
>WJJB01000124.1 GCA_014729935.1 Candidatus Bathyarchaeota archaeon
CTAATGGTTCCTTGAATGTTTTCCTTCCCACCAGGTGCATAATTGAACAGGTAACAAATACCAATAGCTCCTTGATCGGCAAACGGGATGATGCTAAAATCATCCTTTTCGATGATATTTCTTGGTTCGTGGATTATGTCCCCTTCATCTATGTCATCTGCTGTCATCAAGGAGATTGATTTCAATCCCACCTGTGTGAGTTCCCTGTTACTGATGGATTCAAACGTTACCCATATCTTTGCTTCAGTCCCACTAGGAGTGAGCTCCGAATAGATGATTGCAAGGATGATGTTTTCCCTGGGCGAGCGTGCGCGTGCCATCAAGAAATCTATCGATTCCACGTGTAAAAAGTTTGCCAACCGAGCGCGAAAGGTAAAAAAATTAAGTCTCAATAACAAGGATAACAAGCATACAAAGGTCATCGAGATGGTTAGAGTTATTGGAGTGGATCCCGGGACGGGATCTTGGGATGTGCTTGGATTGGATGATGGGGATGGAGAGGATGTTTTCCTTGATATTTCCATTCCCTCTCGAAAGATATTGGAAAATCCAGATCTCCTCTTGAGCGTTATCCAAAGAAATCAACCCGTGGACATGGTTACCGCTCCATCAGGACATGGCATACCTCTACAAATGTTGGAGGATACCACCGGAGAAGAGATTTACACAGCTAATTTACGTAGAAAGAAAGATCCAGCGGTGATGGGGATCGCCAAGGTTTTATTTTCGATGAAAAACGCTGGAATAAAAGCATGCACCATTCCCGGGGTCAAGCAACTTTCAACCGTTAAAAAGCAATATAAATACAACAAGATCGACATGGGCACGGCAGATAAGGTATGTTCTGTTGCTGCAGCCATCGTGGATCAAGCGAGAACGCGCGATATCAGGTTCGAGGAGACCTCCTTCATCCTGGTGGAGGTGGGATTTGGCTTTAATGCGACGATTGCCGTCGAAAAAGGCAAGATCATTGATGGGATCGGTGGGTCGTGTGGTGGGATGGGATTCAGGGCGTGTGGATGCTTGGACTCAGAAATCGCATACCTTTTGAATCACATTTCAAAAAAGGTGATTTATTCCGGAGGATTGGTGGACATCGTTGGATTTAATGACCTTTCTCCAAAAGAACTGTTTCTCATGTCCGAAAAGGATGAAGATATTGCCGTGGCCGTGGATGGATTCTTTCACGATCTCATCAAGGATATCATGGGACTCGTCCCATCCTTCCAAGTCCCCACAAGTGCGTTGGAAGTTATTCTCTCAGGAAGGGAACCCGAGCAAATTCGAAATAGGCTAGAGAGCAAGGTTCATGATTTACTCTCCATTCCAACAAGGATCATCAACTCAAGGGCAAGAATATCAAAAACAGCAACCCAAGGAGCCGCATACATAGCAAACGCGGTTGCAGGAGGGAAATACAAGGATCTCCTGAAAGTCATGCGCTTGAGAGAATCAAATCATGGCCTCCTGAGTCAGATTCACGTCGGACCATTAACCTTCTAGTTCACCATTAGGAAGGGACTGATATTCAATGATTTGGTGTTTCTAACTAATGTTTTCAAAGTGGCAATTAAAATTCCCATTCAAAAATGTTTTATTCATTGCCAACTAGTCAAAGCTAGTTTTAAAGGTATAACAAGGGAATGCATTTAGAAATCAAAAAACCGATGGGATTGGTAATGGAAGATAATCACCTCATTAAAGCTCTCGTCTTCTCCATTTTCGGAGATGATGGACCAGTCCCTGAGGTGACATTGCTCAATGAAAAAGATGGCGTTCGAACGTACAAGAAGGAAAACCTGAAAGAGGTAAAAGGGGATCTTGATTTCGGTGCTTTATTGCAAATCGCCATGAAATCGATAAGTCTCTTGATGGGAGAACATGTATATCAAGACGGGGAGCAGCTTGATGAGGTGAAATATTTCGGTATTCTCCCATTTCCTGATCTCAAGATGGATGGATTGACCTACTTTTTCCTGATCCCAGATACTAAAGCAAGGGGCTCGGCGCGAGCTTCAACATTCACCATATTGGTGGATGAGAAGAACAAGAACTTTTTCTATGATTACTGGAGTGAACTCCGCATCATCATAACGGAACAAGCTAACAAGCTTGATCGGATGATGCCATTTGATGATTTCTCATCTATCGTTGTGAATTTACTCAAGGAACTGAATTCCTTCATAGACCAGATATCATATCCAATTTCCTTGAAAAGAAACGTCAAGATACTATTTTCGGGTTTGGATAATAGCGGAAAGACATCCATGATCCTCGGGTTGGAGAAAAAATACTCGAGACTCATCAATGTGCGCCCAACGCAAGGCGTGGCAAGGCATCAAACCTCACTCATGGGCATGACAATATCGGTCTGGGATCTTGCTGGCCAACAGAAATACCGGGAAAATTACGTCCGTGATGCAGAACTCTACCTATTTGATTGTGACCTCTTATTCTATCTTATTGATGTCGCCGATAGCAACCGGTTCGATGAGTCAATTGCTTATTTCTCCCAAATTTTGGATGCTTTCAGGAACTTTGAAGAATCTCCCCCCATCGTCGTTTGCTTTCACAAATTGGATCCAGATTCGGATCCTGCTCTAAAAAGTCACGTGAAGGACTTGAAGCAACGAATCAACAAGATATCGGGCGATTTTTTCATTAAATATTTTGAAACCACCGTGTTTGAGCCATACTCGCTCATCACGGCATTCTCATATGGTCTCGTGATGCTCAATCCAAATAGAGAGATCTTCAGGTTGCAACTCGAAAAACTCGCCAATACCCTTGGTTCTCGCAGTGTTCTCCTCTTGAATGAACAGGGGATGGTCATTAGCGATTACTCACGAGATTCTGAATCAGGAAAGGTGTTTGAACTAAGCGCACCCCATTTCACCATCCTGTACAACTATTTTGTCGATTCCATTCTCAAGCTAGAACTGGGTTCAAGAAGCGTCCAATACGTGATCGATGACAATGTTGTTACCTTTAACGTTATAGAGTTCGATCGATACAAGCTTTTCTTGATGATCCTCCATGAAAGCTCGGAAAAAGTGAGTCTTATTGAAGACAATATCGAAGATTTCACCAGTAAAGTGGAAGATCTGTTCAAGACCTACTATTAACCATCGTGGAATACTTGCTTTGCTCCATTAGCAACGCTATCCCTGAATTCTTCCCACGTGTACACCCTGATGAGGTTATAGTATCCCTTCAATATGGAAAAGAGGACGGATAGGTCGGATAATTTCTTGATGATTTTTTTCTCGTTGATGTAAACGGGGATGTCCTCCGGGTCAAAAGTGGTGGCATGGGCATAGGGCACGGTGCTCATGTACGGGACATCGATGAACACATTCCCAGGATCGATACCAGCAATTTCTGCAATTCTTGATTCAAGTTTCCCTATCTCGCTTGAGACCAGCTGCGTGCCGCTTGATGAATACTGAAGATCTGATTCCTCGAATACCATTTTCAGTAGGTTCCGCCGTTTTAGCTTATCCATGAACGGATCATCTTGTATCGCAGCCCAAAGCGTGTAATCATCCCATTTCAGGAAATCGTGATGGGTTTCAAACATGCCGAGGCTAAATTCCTCCTTCTTGTTCTTAAGTGCATTATTTATCATGATTTGTGCAGCTCTTGACGTCTTGTGGAAGTATATTTGCTTGAAGGAGTTCAACCGAACGAGGAAATATCCTTCCAAGATGGGTAGACCGATCTTCAGGTCGAACACCAGGTTACTTTTCATGACCCTAGTCATCATCAGGATCCTGGAAACATCAAGGGTTCCAACTAAAGCCCCCGTGTAATAGGAATCCCTCACGAAATAATCAAGGGAGTCGCAATCGATGGTGCCTGCAATGATTTGACTCATGAATACAAGATCGTCACTTATTTTGACACCCGTGGCGAGTTTCGAGATATCCTGCGGGTCCAAATCCAGCGATTCCAATAACGGTTTCAAGTAGGTGGATATCAACCATCGGGAAATATCCTCATGGTTCCGCTTTTCCCCCTCGTACAAGGTTTCAAACACGTGGGAGAATGGCCCGTGTCCGATGTCATGCAGTAATGCTGCTGCCATGATGGATTTTTTGTGATGCTCGTCAATGAGATGAGGTTGCCCCACACGGGAGTTATTATCATTCAAGATATCGCATAATCTCCCAGCCAAATACATGACCCCTAGACTATGCTCGAAGCGTGTATGGGTTGCACCGGGATATACGTATTCGGTTCCAGCAAGTTGCCTCACGCGTCTTAGCCGCTGCACTGGAACTGAATCGATCAACGGCTCGAAAAACTCTGGAATTGCCATGTAGGAGTGAATAGCATCCTTGATAAAAGGCATCGGATGGATTTACTTGGAATTACTGGTTTATAAGTTCTTTTCCCTTTCAAGGTAGTTTGAGTGATTAATCATGACAATTATGCATGCACCTTGGTAATAAAGAACATGGGCACAGGTATCTCACCCGACTTCATGGAGATCTGCCATTTTCACCAGTTGAGCGTATTTTTGGAGCATGATCGTCTTCTGGTCCATGGAAAGTTCCCGGTATTTGCCAACCACGTTCTGAATCTTATTTATCAACCTGTCCAGGTCCTCGGGTTCCAGGAATTCGATGATAAGCAAGGGGAGCTGCCTGCCTTCCACGGCGGCTTTCAGGTAATTCACAAAGTGCTTGAGTATTCCCAGCCTGGCGCCGATGGCGTGAGTATAGTTTCTTCCTCCCTGCCGAATGAAGCTCTCCAGCTCCTTCCTGAGCGAAGCACCCTGGCCCGGGGCGATGAAAACCTGCTCCAGGTGCTTCGCATCATCACCGAGCAACTGGTTGTAGGCGCTCAGGACATTGAGAACCCTTGACTTGGGAGGGACATCCAGTCTCCCCTTGCCAACCAGGCCCGCCTCCAGGACCTTTTCCGCAATCTCGTGCTTTTTCCCCTCCGGCCCCATGAATCCCTCCTGGCCGGCGCTCTTGGGAACGGGAGGCGGACTTCCGTAGGCGTTTATGAAGTCCCGGATGATGGTAAAACTGACCAGTCCGTTAAGCATCCTCAGCATCACCTTGTGCAGATGAACCGAGCCGTACTCCAGCAGGGAGTTCTTGAAGGCGCGCTTCAGGTCGGACAGATATTCCATTCTCTCCTGCTTGGACATTTTGGAAATGTCTGCGTACATGTCCACTTCTTCCGCGGACTTATCCCAGAGGCTCTCGAATTCCTGCCTGAGAAGTGGGTCCTTTTGGGGCTCGATGGTGCGTTTGGGTTCTTTAGCGCCGCCCAGGGCTCCCGGTATGTCTCTCGCTCTGGTAAACCCAAGTCTTCTGAATTTTTTTCCGTCAGAA
>WJJB01000125.1 GCA_014729935.1 Candidatus Bathyarchaeota archaeon
GGGTACTTCTCCAAATAGCAGCCGGGATTTGATTGCCATCTCAGGATCACCTGGGGGGGAAAGTGGCGGGGTTTGGTCGATAACCTTGAAGCTGGGTCCAAGTTCCGACATTTTATCCTTGATTCCTGCCCAGGTTCTTGCTGCATCCCCGAAATCAATACCACGTGCATCAAGCTCCTGAAACCACTCGTCGATGACATTCACCACATCTTCCGGTGTCATTGCTTGCATCACGGTGATTGCCATCTTCTTCATGATGGCATGTGGATCATTGAAGGCAATTTCCAATATTCCGACGACGAGACGCAACAAGGGTTCAAGGTACCGCGGTTCCCTTTGGCTTGCATCATTCCCATGTTCCCGTACCTGCGAAAATGCCATATCCAAGAACAGGAAGAAATCCTCGCGATCTGCCAAGTGGTGGTGAATGGTATCCCAATCAAGGAAAGATAAATCGAGATCAACGGATTGCATCGCAAAATTCACTATATCTTGGTGAGATGCATGATTCAAGGCATGGTAGAAATTCTTGATGTGATGTTGAACCAATGCATCGAACAACAGTGGGCTAGCAACCAACGTTTCAAGCAGCGTGCATAAATCAAGGAGGGAAATGAGATCGTGCCACGAGCTGAAAATTTCCGCAAAGATGTCATCCACCAGAATGTAGAATTCATGCATGGTATCTTGCAACGTGCTAACAAACTCGATTTTCCCTTTGAAGTCAATATCTCCCTCCATATCTTGAAATGGATGGCTGGTTGTTGCGCCAGCTGCAGAGATAGCAGCTTTGTCCACCATGCATGCCCCGAGTAAAACGTCTCCCCTAGCTTCGCGCGGGAATTTCGTACTGATTTCGTAGTGAACGGCATGATTTGGTTGTGCCTTCCGGGGGCCTTCAATGGATAGATTCAAGAGCCGTGTGGTAGGAATGATCATCACCGGGTGTTCCTTGGAAAGTAATGTTGATTGATCCGGGAGAATGAATACCTCCACGTGGTGGAGTCCAACTATTTCTTCACTCAAGGGAACCATGATGGGAATTTCGCGAGTTCCCTTCACGATTTCCGAGTGAGCTTTCTTGATCTTTCCTTTCATCGATATGACCATCACGTGCACGGGCATCTCGGAAAAGAGGGAGGGATTTCCCTCGTTAACGATCATGATCTTTAACCCGTACCCGGCAACCTGGGTGGCATCGAAATCCCATGCAACCACATCCAACTCACCAGGGAGATCGCGCGTGGCATCGGGGGCTGGCTCGATCATGATGGATCTTGACACGGATTCCAGCCTTCCATCACTCCCGGTGATGATTGCCTCCAGGATTGCTTGCCCAGGGGAAACCGTACCTGTATCAATGATAAATTTCTGCTCGAAGGTTCCACCCTCCGTTGCATCAAGCTCGGATAGATGCGATTGAATCACGTCACCGGCAAGATCAAGCAGCCGCAGCTCGCATGAACCATCCTTTACCGGGTCACCATAGAAATACGTTGCTTTTCCTGACACGCGAATGGTTTCGCCAATCATTACTTGATCGGGGACCATCAAGGTGATATCAACACGGGGCGTCTCGTATCCACTTACATTTACGCTTCGAGTCACCTGCCAGTCCAATGATGGGAGTTCTATCACGACATCGTACATCCCTTCTGGACACATGGGTTCCGTTGGAAAGGTAACGGCGAAAACACCAAAATGGTCGGTGGTTTTTCTCACCTTTGCGACGGGATTTCCACTTGGATCGACAAGCGTGATGAGAACCTCGATCCCTGAACCCGGGGTAACCGTTCCATCGTCGGACACCCAAGCGATCCCCCGCGCGTGCAAGTCATCCCCCGGACGGTATCTTGCCAAGTTCGTCATGATGGTAAGTAACACATCTTTCTTTCCATTCCCATTCACGGGATACCCGTTGACGAAAGTCCTGTGAACCCGTTTCTTCCCATCCCTTGATACCTTGATGGTAACATATTGTGAGCTAGAGATGGTAATTGACGGATCTATTTGAATGTCCACGGAACCAGTTTCATCCGTGGCTTGATAGCCTGAATCCCAGCCATCTCGCTCAAGCACCATGGATACCTTGGCATTCTCTACCGGACGCATGGATTGTCCAGTCACGATAACGTGGACCACGTTACCGGGGAATAAATTGATATTTTGCGGGATGCAAGTGATTATGTTTAATGTCGGGTCAAAGACCATGAATGCATTCAATCGTTCTGCTATTATAGCGCTCTCATCCTGTAACACGTTTAAGATGCCCACCACTGCTTCATCAGCATCAATGCAAAGGTGTTGGAAATAATCACCGAATCTTCCATCCATCATAATTGCCTCCATTACATTCCTTCATCCGTAACCCCCCGAGGAAACCACGTCCTTTAGTTTAGATTAGGGGGGTAATTTACCAGAGTTTCACGCGTAGTATCCATGCAACCAAGCGGAAACCGCAACATTGGAATTACATTCCGGTGGATGCATGAAATTCAGGAAATCCACGAACCCGTGGAATTCAAGGATTCACTGGTTGGTTTTGCCTCGATGAGCGGTAGCATGCCTCGACGATCTCGGTGGCACGCCGTCCCTGCTCCAAATCGGTGACCAGGGGTGCACGGGACACCCCATCCACCAGGTAGGCGATGTATAACAAGTCCTCGTAGCCATAATTCTTCACCCACATTGGGGGCTTGTCGCTAAAACCAATATGCTGGCGGTAATTTTCATCCATCTCCTTTTGCTTGAACTTGACCGCCTTCTCGCCTTGTACCTTTAGCGTGCCAGTGACATTGAGCATCGAGTAATCCATGCTCAGGAATGCCCGTTCCCAGAACAACTCGATATGCCTCGCGTCGCGTTGCACGTCATGCCATATCGCGCTTAGCACGCCGGTAGCACCATTATTCAATTCGAACACGGCAGATACCGAATCCTCGATCTGGTCGATACCGGCGAAGTAATTCACCTTGGCATACACTTCCGTTATTTCGCCAAACCAATACCGTAACATGTCGAAATCGTGAATGGAATGCTCAAATAAGGTGCCCGCGTGTGCTAGCGTTTTATCCTGGCGCCATATCGAGGGATGCATGCCGGAGCCAGTATAGGGTTTCGCCTGATCGCTCCTGAAATGCACGTTCTGCAATTGACCGAATTTTTCCCGGTTGGCTGGGTCCCGTACGAGGGATCGCACGTGCCAGAACCCGGGATGTGCCCTTAGGCTGTGCCCCACTTGGGTGCGCGTTCCATTCCTGTCCCTGGCAGCTATCATCTCGTCGATATCCTCGATCGAGAATGCCAATGGTTTCTCGCAAAATACTTGCATCCCGGCATCTGCCGCTGCCACGAAAATATCCTTGTGATATGCCGTTGGGGTGGCGATGAACACGGTATTAACGTTACCATCCTGTAACAATTCACGGTAATCAGTGAACGCCCTCGGAATACCATGCAGCTCCTTGTATTCCGCCAAATGCTGTTCTCGCGTGTCACAAGCGGCCTCGATGGAAATATCCACACCATCGAAATAGCCAGCCTCGGCAATGGTCTGCAATGCCATCAGGTGCACGTTCCCGAGCAATCCCACGCCAATGATACCCACCCTGATATCATCCATAGATATTCCTTGCAACGCGAGTATATGAATGTGAACCACGATTTGCCTGTCATGCGTTCAAGGGAAGAGATACGTGATCACGCCTTTACCCGGGATTGCAAGCCGCTGGTGCCCTTCACTTGGCTTGATTCGACGTGCTTGCAAGTGGGAAGCGCTCGATGGATTCGAGCTGGTTGATCACCGAGCACAGGAACAATCTTGCCCGATACCAGTAGTTCAAGGCGGGATCACCAAGATTAAAACGAGGGAAAGCAAATAATCAATGATGTCCAATGAATCCCCAGACTGGAGAGCCGCGTGTCTTGCTTGTCGGCGTTGATCAGGCAATCCTTCATCTTATCGTGAAATTCACCAGCGAACAAGCCCTGCCATGCATCTCGCGCCTCATCAAAGGCGGGGTGCTTGCCGAGGCATTCCCATGCATCCCGTGTGACACACCTACCAACTGGACCACGATTGCCACGGGAGCACCGACGGCTATCCATGGCTCCACCAGTTTCTACACCCATGTTCCTGGCGAACCCTTCGAGCTTGGCTTGAAGCAGCGATCCCGTGCCCAGCTGTCCCGCTGGTGCA
>WJJB01000126.1 GCA_014729935.1 Candidatus Bathyarchaeota archaeon
GGGACATCCCCATCCTGCTGGTAGGCGCAAAGAGCGACTTATCTGAATCACGAGAGGTTTCCAACGAAGAGGGCATGCAGTATGCCAAGGAAAATAACATAGTTGGTTTTGTCGAAACTTCGTCCAAGACGGGGAAGAATGTTGAAATCGCGTTCGAGACCATCACCAAGCTCATGTTGGAGCGTGTTTTAAACCAATCCTGATTTTCTTTCCTCGTGTTGTGGGTGCAGGGGAAATTTTTATAATCAATCGCGTCCTTCAGTTATTTTTACAGTCAGAAGGTGAACGATGTGCAACCGAAATTTATTTTCATTACGGGTGGAGTGATGTCAGGTATAGGCAAAGGCGTCACCACGGCTTCTATCGCAAAACTCTTCCAGTTCAGGGGATTCACGGTTAGCATCATGAAGATCGACCCGTACATCAATATAGATCCTGGAACAATGAATCCAATAGAACATGGCGAATGCTTCATAACGGAAGAAGTATGGAAATACCAGCCAGTAGATACCTTTGACCAAGTCTTCAACATTGCAGAGATTGACCAAGACTTCGGGACATACGAGAGATTCATCGGTAAAAACATCCATCCATCCCACAATCTCACATCCGGCCAAGTTTTCATCGAGATCATCTTGAAGGAGAGGCAGGGAGAATACCTGGGAAAAACGGTGCAAATCATCCCGCATGCCACTGATACCATAAAGGAAAGAATTGAAAGGATCGCCATCAACGAGCAACTTGATGTGTTGTTGATTGAATGTGGTGGAACAGTGGGGGACTTGGAAAGCCAGATATTTCTCGAAGCTTTCCGCCAAATGTGTTTGGACCATCCAGAAAACACTTGTCTCGTGCATGTAACACTGGTACCTTTCAATGAGATGGTTGGTGAATTGAAAACTAAACCAACCCAGCATTCTGTCCGCCAGTTGCAAACGGCGGGTTTGCAACCAGATATTATCATGTGTAGGAGCTCCATATTCTTGGATGACCATTCACGCAGGAAAATCTCACTATTTTGCAATGTTCCACCCAATTGCGTGATATCAAATCCAAACGTGGAGACCGTGTATGAGATCCCATTGATATTTGAAGATCAGGGCTTGGGAGATACGATTAGCGATATTCTCAATTTGAAACCAAGGTTAGTGGAGTTTTCTCCCGTGGAGAACTACTCTGAGTGGAAGAAACTGGTACGGGATTACAAGCAACACGAATCCATTCTCAGAATTGTCATGCCAGGAAAGTACACCAAGAACAGGGATTCCTACGTGAGTATCAATGAGGCTCTCAAGCATGCTGCTGCCTCCCATGGCGTTGGTATAGACATAAACTGGCTCGATACCGAGGATATCAATAATTTAGACCAACTGGCGAATTATGATGGCGTTCTCCTCACGCCAGGATTCGGGCACAGGGGCGTGGAGGGCATGATCGCTGCTGCGGATCGCGCCATGGAAAGCAAGCTTCCTTTCTTGGGTAT
This sequence comes from Candidatus Bathyarchaeota archaeon, assembly GCA_014729935.1. GTDB lineage: Archaea > Asgardarchaeota > Lokiarchaeia > Sigyniarchaeales > Sigyniarchaeaceae > WJJB01. The sequence continues at coordinate 1,484 of WJJB01000126.1, forward strand.
CTGCTTCGGGGCTCAATTGATGTTCGTGGCTTTTTGTCGAAGGCATCTGAACAGGAATGAGGCAAATTCCACCGAAATAAATCCTGAAACACCTGATCCCGTTATTTCCATGATGGAAAACCAGAGGGAAGTCGAAAATCTCGGTGGAACCATGAGATTGGGAGCACATGAGATCATCCTTGTATCTGGCACGAAGATACATGATGCGTATCAAACCAACGTGATCAAAGAACGGTTCAGGCACCGCTACCATATTTCACCAAGGTATGCAACAATGTGCGAGGAACACGGATTGATCGTCTCTAGCAGGGATGTCTCGGAAAAGATCATTAATTCCATCGAATTGGATGACAATGATCATTTTTGCGTCGGGGTTCAATTCCATCCCGAATACAAGAGTAGGCCTTGGAAACCCTCTCCCATTTACAGTGAGTTTATCCGTGCTTGCTTGAAGATTCGGCGTGACCGAAAATAATCATGCTGTTTCAGAAATTCCGTGCACCCTCCTTTTTAATATGATTCTTAAACGTTCCTCTCTCCATGGCAATCAAGATCTTGAAAAATGCCAACCTGCTGCATGAACGGACTCACCAAGGTGATTCGATCAAGAAACGGATCGACATGGTGAGCAAGGCAATCTTAAACATTGAAAATGAAAAACGAAAATTTATCAATATCTGGTTGGAAGCGAAAAATCAATTTCAATTCCCAACTGAATTAATCAATACCTACGGTTTGGGAGATGATGGCATTAGCTATCCCGTTCACGATAAACAAATGAGCGGCTTGCGAGTTGGCGCAGTTGATGGCAGCGTGTTGCGTGAATCAATGCTCGGTATTGACTTGATTGCATCAAAAGCAAGGGGCGTGGTCTTCAATTTCAAGAAAGACACGCCACCTGATGTCAGCTATTATCCTGTTGAGACAAATAGCAATTTCAACTTGTTTGGGGTATTTCAAGGATCATCTTTCAGGGAAATTGAGTTTTACTCCAACGTGGAAAGATTACTTGCGGAGTTAGAGCTCGTGCACCAAGTGATAGCTCGGGAAAATAA
>WJJB01000127.1 GCA_014729935.1 Candidatus Bathyarchaeota archaeon
TATAAAACCGACGATGTTTGAAATCTATTTTTTTATCGGGTTGTGGAGATTGTACCGTGGATTCCAATCTGCACTCTTTTGCCTTTTTCCTAATATTTCTCCTAAAAAGTTGGGTTTTTCCAATCAATTTCACTAAAAAATCCAAGAAATTTTACTTATAAAAACTCGAATTTTACGTCTAGACCTCATCTGGTTAGACTCTATTTCCAAGAAAAGAATCTAAGTCACACGTTATCAGCCACCGGGCGATATAAAGTTTAAGGATCATGGACTTCCACCTGCGTGAATTGCCCATTCCTAGGAGGTCATGGACGGAGTAGGCAGGAAAAGAATACTTCTATTTCATTTCACCCTGCATCAAACCACAATTACGAGCTTTTGGGAAGCATGATTCTCGACAAGGTGAAGAAGTGAGGTTCGGGTTCATCGATAGATCCAATTCTCATGTTAGACGGGAAGACTGCGTCCGCCGGGATTCGAACCCGGGTCGCGAGCGGGCTCCATCACCGCGTTTGTCGCGGTGATTTGGCAGGCTCGCATAATACCACTATACAACGGACGCGCTGGTTACCGTGCAGCGTGGTTCCACCCCTTGCCATGCGGGGCATAATATATCATGCACCGGCACCATTTAATCTTTTCCGGTACTGGCACCGGGAAGGCTTCTCCCCCGAACATGACAGGCATCCTCATTCCATTTCCATCAAGTGCTTCCCATGATTTCATGCATCCATTCCTTGCATCTAGATTCTTCTTGTCTCGTGCGTAATTCAAGGGAAAAATCATGATATGACTTCCAAGAGGCTGGAGTGAGGATGGGAAGGTAAAACAATCAAATCGTGAATGAGAAGAAATGTGGATGAGAAATATTGCATGAAATTCACGACCGTGGCTCGTGAATCCGGCATTTTAATAGATCCCATTCATTATATAGTACCAACCATGGGTAACTCGCGGGAACGGGAAGACGTGATATGGAACGGAAAGCAATTCCCCGTGAAGTACGGGATGCTTGATCTCTCTGGCCAAGGTATCGAGAAATTGGAAGACATCGATGGATTGGACGGGGTGCAGGGCGTAAGGGAGCTTGTCCTGCGGGATAACCACATTTCATCCATTGAAATACTCCCTTCCCTTGACAATTTACACGACATGCATTACCTGCGAATGTCCAACAATGAGGTCGAAAAGTTACCTGATTTAAGCGATTTCAAGGAATTACGGGAGATTGAGCTTGCTGAAAGCAAGATAAAGGTAATTGAGGGATTGGGGAAGCTCGAGAATCTCAAGAAGCTCGATCTGGCAGGAAATGCCATTGCATCAATGGAATGCGTGAAGAATTTATTCAATCTTAAGGAATTGGATATTTCTCGGAATAGAATACCTGCCATCGCGGGTTTAACATCGCTAGTGAAGCTTGAATCTCTTGATTTGAGTGATAACGAAATCGAGGAAATTGAGGGTCTTGAAACGCTTGTTAATCTCGAAAAGCTTGACCTTTCAGGTAATCATGTAAAGAAAATCAGGGGTTTGAAGAACTTAACGAACTTGCGGGAATTAAACCTTGCAAATAACGACATCACGAAGGTGGAGGGCCTCGGAACCTTGATCCACTTGGAAAAGGTCTCGTTGCATGATAATGCCTTTCCCGATGAAGTGTTAGATATTATCCACTCGGCATTTCCCATTGTCAAATTGAACCGGTATAATGCGTCGTCCATTTCCATGGGAAAGCCGAAAGCAATAGTAATGTATTGCAAGGGTAGAAAACGTCGGAAGATAAATAAGAAAATCGAAAAGCTCCTTGGAACTAGTCCGGCGTGAAGTTTTGCATCTCGTGATGTTGCACGTTAATAAAAATTACTTCCAGTAAATCCTTTTTAGGGATCGCGCATGGAGAGAAGTATCACGCGATACGGGTGAAAGAGCATCATGGGCGACTCGATACGCAGGCAGTACAATTGTGCCATTTGCGGGAAGCAACACGACATTGTTTTGCCCTTGAACATTTCAAGGGATAAGGGAAACTTCCCGTTTGCCCACGTGTTCCTGCATAAGATGGAACGGGACGGGAATATCGAGGAAAAAGATATTGATATTCTTACGACCCTGTATATTGATGCAGACTTGGCAATACGCCATGTGGAAGTAAAGAAGCTCGTGAAATCTGATATCATTTTCAAGAATGATTCGAAGAATATTATATCTCGCCTCATGGAGGAAATTGCCCGTTTACAGGAGGAAAATGCTAGATTGGTTCGTGCATTGAAAACAGCGACGAAAGGATAGCGGGGTTCCATATACTGTCGCGGGTAGGAAAAACTAATGATGAAATCATGCTGGCATGACGCGTGTTGAGAATATTAGGTGAATTTCATACATGCAAGAAATGAATACGAAACTTCAGGACGTGGAACGCATCATCGAGGAGGAGATCGAGAGGAGCAAGGTGCCTGGAATGGCAGTTGGTATTGTCCACGACGGTAGACTTGTCTACGAAAAATGCCATGGCAAGGCTAAAATCGAGGAAAACCAACCCGTCACTCCAAAAACAAATTTCATGTATGGTTCCATCACGAAATTCCTCACGGTCATCGCCGTGATGCAGCAATGGGAACAAGGTAAATTCAAGCTGGATGATAGTGTCAACGATTACCTTCCAGATGGGAAAATACTAATAAGGAAAGGATGGCCTCCCGTCACGTTTAAGCATTTGCTGACGCACCAAGGTGGCATTGGCGAGCTCAGGCGATTCAGGGATATTTTCCATCACGGGTTCCGGTTGCTCACGTATGATGATGAACCTATCCCACCGATGAGCTCTCTTCATGATTTACCGATTCATGCTACCGCACCCGCGGGGAGAAAGTACGCGTATTCCAATATTGGGGTTTCAGTACTTGGTTACATCGTTGAACAATTAACTGGAAAATCATTCCGGGATTATGTCTTGGAGAATATCCTTGATCCACTTGGCATGGACCAAACAGATTTGATCAGGAGCGAAAGGGTTAGAGTTGAGGAAGCCTACGGCTACAAGCATAAAAAGGGTTCCTACAAGCGGGCAAAGCGATGGAACAACATTATTAAACCTTCTGGGTCGCTCGTGTCAAATCTCGTGGATATGACCAAGTTTGCAACCATGTTAATGGATCGTGGCAATATTAGGAATACAAGTGAACAATTACTATCCCCTGAGACAATGGAGCTAATGTGGACACCCCACTACTGGTCTCACGAGGCGATCAAGGATAGGAAATCCATAGGCTTGGTGTTTAGGCTTTATCACATGAACGGGAAAAAAGTCATCGATCACACGGGTTCCGTCAACGGGTTCACCGCAGCATTCTCAGTGATCCCCGAGGATAAGATAGCAATCATCGTGAATGGTAACTTGCACGAGGGATTAATCAAGCGATCGACCAAGCGCATCCGCAATCGCCTTCTCAAGCTATTCACTGGCTTGAGGAATGATTTCAATGAGGAGCACAAACCCGACAAGAAATATTGGAAAGAAATCACCGGGCATTATGTTGGATATCCGGGCTGGCTTTCAAATACCAGGCTAGTCGCCGAGGGTATCGAATTCGAGGTGTATCAAGACTCGGGTGAATTAGCATACAGGAGTTTAACGCGGGTGATGAAAAGAGGTATCAAGCTCTACCCTACGGAGGATCCACTTGTATATGTTTCACTTCCAAAGGATGAAGCGGAATCCCTTTTTTTCACGAACCGCTTGGCATTCAAGCTCGGGGATGATGGAAAGGTTAAGGAAATGGGTAAGGACTTCTTCAAGCTCCGAAAAGTGCCCTATTACAAGACGATAGAATTCCGGATATTGTGTCTATCCTGCTTGATAACATTCATCATCACGTTCACCATTCTTGGCAAATTGTTTGGAGTTTTCTAACTCCATCAATGCCTATTTTCCTTTCCGACCAAGAATTTCCTTTCTTTCACTCTTTCATTATCTCAGAGTGGAAACTGCACGTATCCGCCGTCCACGGCGATTGCTTGCCCCGTAATGTAGCTATTCCTGCTCGAAATTAAAAAAGTTACTAATGCGGCAAGTTCACTTGGTTTTCCAAACCTGCCAACGGGTATTGCTTGTTGCCGTTCTTCCTTGACCGCTGCAACAGTTCTATCTTGCCGCCGTGCTTGATCTTCAAGGAGTCCTTCCAATCTACCGGTGAGTGTCGGTCCGGGTAGCACGGAATTGATGAGAATTCCATCCTTTCCCACTTCCCCTGCCAAGGTTTTCAGGTAACCAATGACACCAAGACGGGTTGTATTTGATAACACCAAGTTCTCGATGGGTTGCTTGGCAGATACAGATGTAATGGCCACGACACGTCCACCTCCTCGTTCCTTCATGGAAGGGACGAACGCCTTGCATAACCTTACCGCCGAAAGAAGGTTCTGGCTCAACGCTTGCCGCCAATCCTCTTCACTGATCGTAATTGCACCTCCCGGTGGTGGTCCCCCCGCATTAATCACCATGCCATCGATCCCCCCGTTGCTTTTCATGATATCACTGGCAAGGGACGAGATTTCGCTTTCCTTGGACACATCACATTTGAACCAGCTCACGGTTCCCCCTGATTCTTTCATGATGGATGCGGCAGCGGAACGCAAGTGTTTTTCGTTTCTCGAGGCGATGAACACCGTGGCACCTTCCAAGGCAATCAATTTTGCACACGCGAGCCCCAATCCCTTTGAACCACCAGTCACCAGTATTATCTTTTCGCGTAATTGTAAATCCAATTCATGTCACCTTAAACTGAACGAGAGTTATCATATCTACTATCAAATTCTTCTCCTTCATTCCTTAATAGTAATCGCCATGACGGAAAGCGAGTGGAGGATATGAGATCATTGATAAGGAAAGATGATAGAATAGATGGTATGGATGTCCCCACTGATGGATGCGAACCACGTGAATTGAAGGGCTGGAAGGTACTTGGCTACAGTTCGGGTATTTTCGGGCAATTCCTGTTGACGAATATAACCAATTCTTTCCTGCTCTACTTCTTGATCAAGGCGGCAGGCTTTAATCCCCTCCATGCAACAATTGGAACCGCCCTTGGTTCCGTCACGAATGCATTTGGATCCCCGTTATTTGGCTATTTATCGGATATAAAAAAACCAGGTCGCCTCGGCAAACGAAGGCCATTTCTCATAGCGGGTTTACCGTTATTGGTAACATGTTTCATCCTTATCTGGCTTCCCCCTGTAGGATGGGATTATTGGGCCATGATCGTGATGTTCTGGATCACGTACATAGTTTTTTACATCAACTTCGGCTTGGTTCGATCACCTTATCTTTCCATGCTTCCAGAGATTAGCCAAGTGGAGAAGAATAGGGTGAAAATTTCCACGCTTCAAGGTATTTTTAGCATTCTCGCGACCATTGTAGGTATCATCTTTCCTATGATCATGCAGGGATTCTTGGATGATCCAGATGAACCAACCCCCTCCGACGCATTATTCTTGAGGAAAGTAATGCCAATCATGGGAATTATTTTTGCAGGTTTGGTTATATTCTTCACCCTCTTGGCTTTCAAGGCGGTGGATGAAAAATTCCAACAAGAAATATGCAAGGATGCAGGTGAAAAGAAGTCAATCAAGGCGGTTCTCGCGGGTATTTTCGAGCCGTTCAAGGACACTGAATACAGGAAGTGGCTCTTCAGCTCGTTTTCCATGAATACTGCCATGCGAATGATCGTCCGGAATCTCACATTCTTCTTTCCCGTCGTGCTTTTCTTGGAAAAATCAGGCATACCATTATTCGCATTGGCAGCACTCCCATTTGCATTTATTGGATTCATTTTTTGGCAAAAACGAGCGAAGACAAAAGGTCTCAAAGCCACCTTCTTGCAATCAACGTTCATCATTTTCGTGTTCCTATGCTCCACGTTTAGCCTGCTTCTCACGGTTCCTCCTGATGAATCCTCGTCACCAGTTCCGGTTCAAATTCACGCCTATATCATCATCTCGGGTGTTCTTTTCAGTTTGGTAGGTGGATATATCCTCCCAAATCCCATTATTAGCGCAATGGTAGATCGGACCACGAATGAAGACGACAAGGTAACTGATTCTCCAAAGTCTGGCTCCTATTTTGGTTCTTACTTGTTTCTACTCAACATTGCCAATGCAGTGGGAGATCTAATCGTTGGAGCAATTTTCTCGGGGGGCGGTGATGAAGATCCCCTCATGGTGATAATCGTGATGGTTGTCTCCAGTTTTGCCTACTTGATAGCCGTATTCATTTTCAAGTCTGCAAGCATGAAATGATTCGTGATTCTGCGACCTTGGAACATTTATTCCTATTTTTCTATATTTTAATCCCACGTGGCCTTGAACACGCGAAGCAGGTTTTCCCCTGCTAGCTTCCGGACATCCTGGTTGCTATAGCCATTTTCAAGCAAGAAATCAAGGAGATCGGGATATTTCGTGCAATCTCGAACGACATTTGGGACACTCGTGCCGTCAAAATCAGCACCAAGGGCAACCGTGTCCACACCTGCGACTTTCACGATGTGATCTATGTGTTCCTTGAACACGCTCATGGGAAGGTCGAAATTTTCTTTTTTTCCACTAGGATCGAGAAATTTCATGCCGAAGTTGATGCCAACAGTTCCCTTTTTCTCCCGAATTGCTTTTATCTGGTCATCGGTAAGGTTTCGTGGGTGATCGCAGATTGAGCGGGCATTGGAATGCGTTGCGATTACAGGTTTAGTGGTTACTTCCATCACGTCCCAAAAGGACGGTTCGTTCAGGTGGGATACATCGATGGTGATGCCCAGTGATTGTGCTCTTGGAACGAGCTCACGGCCGAGATTGGTGAGACCGGTTGGTTCCTGCGGGTCCTCGAACCGCGCACCCGTGCCGAATTTATTTGTATTCGCCCACGTGATGCCAAGAACTCGTAAACCTTCCAAGCTAGCTTTTTCCAACAACTTGAAACCAGCATCGATCCCGCCCGCACCCTCGTATTCCATAATTGCACCTATCTTTCCCTGCTCTCTTGCCTTGGCGAAATCACTAAATTTTCTCACATGATGCAATCCATTCTTCTCTTTCTTCACTTGGCGGAGCCAATACCAAGTGAATAGCTTAATGAGAAACCTGTACCTGGTTGGGCAGACGGCAAAGACGGCTGCTTCAACACCCGCCTCGTGCAATCGGGGCACGTCAATATGCCCCTTCGATGATCTCTTGTGTAGTTTCCTGAAATGCACTAACGCTGAAAGGAAGGTGTCATTATGGCCATCAACGATGGGAATGGGTGGTGCGGTCATGTATGCAATGAGGTGAAGGAACCACTTAAAATTGTTGATACCAAGGGGGATACAGATTCCATGAGATATTTGATGATGTGTACTTCCTTGGTGATCTAAATTCAAGATAATGGAAATCAAGCTGGAAACCAGCCGAAAGATAGGTGTAAATCAATCAGTAGCATCCACGAGACATTCCTCTCCCCACCCGGACATTGCAAACCTTTCATGCGATGGTGGTGGTTTTCTACAGCATCCAAGGAAGAGATACGCAGGGAGATGAGTGAAATGGCATCTAAAGGAGTCGGTGGTGTTGAGATCCAACCTATATACACTGCCTTGGAAGGATTTGCAATCGACGGCTGGGAAAATATCGAGTGGTTAAGCCCAGAATGGATCGACATGGTAGAATGCGCGGTTGAGGAAGGAAAGAAGCAAGGAATGCAGGTTGACCTGACTTTTGGAAGCGGGTGGCCCTTTGGCGGTCCATATATTGATGAAAAACATTCGAGCACGCGCTTGGTGGGCTTCAGGA
>WJJB01000128.1 GCA_014729935.1 Candidatus Bathyarchaeota archaeon
AAATTCTATTCATCATGATCACCATTATTCTCCAAGTCCAACTTGTCCAAGATGATATCCAAGTCTTTTCCACCATGCCCAGATAAATTTACCACGATGGTGCCACTTGCTTTATCCTCACGTGCAAGCTTGAATGCGTGAGCCAATGCATGGCTTGATTCAAGCGCAGGCATGATGCCCTCCCGCTTTGAGAGATACTTGAATGCTTCAAGAGCCTCCTCATCGGTGATTTTTCCCAACTTCAACCTGCCACACTCTGCAAGGAAGCATAATTCAGGCCCGACCCCCGGGTAATCCAAACCTGCAGAGATGGAATACGATTCCCGGGGATTACCGTAATCATCTTGGAGCAAGAATTCCCTCGCGCCGTGCAGGATTCCTTCCGTGCCTGCATTTAATGCTAGTGCATGTTCTCCTGAATTTTCCCCGCGTCCTGCAGCTTCCACGGCATGTAATTCCACGGATTTATCCTCGATGAAATCGTAAAATGCGCCCATGGCGTTTGAACCCCCTCCAACGCAAGCAATGATTGCATTTGGCGTGATCTTGCGCTTGCTTAGCTGTGCCTTGATTTCCTTGCCAATCACTCTCTGGAAATCACGCACCATCATGGGATACGGATGGGGCCCCATCACGCTGCCAATCAGGTAATGAGTGTCATTGCTATGCGCGCTCCAATACCTGAGTGCGGCGGATACAGCTTCCTTCAAGGTTTGGCTTCCCAAGGTCACAGGAACAACCTCAGCGCCAAGTAACCGCATGCGGGCAACGTTATATGCTTGCCGAACCATGTCAACCTTGCCCATGAATACCTTCGTTTCCATGTTGAAGTATGCCCCGGCAATGGCAGTTGCAAAGCCATGCTGCCCTGCTCCCGTCTCGGCGATTAACTTGTGTTTTCCCATCATCTTCGCAAGGAGTGCTTGGCCCATAGTGTTGTTTAATTTGTGTGCACCGCCATGTAACAAATCTTCCCGCTTCAAAAACACTTGACATCCAAGATCTTCACTCGCGCCTCGTGCATGGGTGAGTGGCGTTGGCCTGCCAGTGTAGTGTTCCCGAATTTCTTGGAGCGTATCGATGAATTCGGTGCTATCCTTGAGTTCGATGTATTTATTTGCTAGTTCCGTGATTGCAGGGACGAGTGTTTCAGGAACATACGTGCCCCCGAAACGCCCGAACTTACCCTTGCTATCAGGATACTTCCCGTGATATTCGAATCGTGTCATGTATGCCTTTCACCTGGCTGGTCGTGGTTTCTAATTATCTTGCAAAATTGTTCTATCAAGTTCAAATCTTTAACACCTGGTTCACGTTCCAATCCGGAGCTTGCATCTACACCACGCGGGTTCCATGAATCCAAGAAGGTCTCGATGTTTTCCACGTCGAAACCCCCTGCAACCATGACATCCGATGCACGCAATCCCAACGCATGCTCCAGCATATCGAATGTTTCATGAAGCTGGGAAGGAACCAATTGTTTTCCCGATCCTTGACTGCCATCCAGCAACAAGATATCCTGGTTCTCGATGAAATTGCCAATCATGGCAAGTTTCGGCTCATCCACATAATAATCTATCCCGATGATGCATCTTGATCTGCATGCATGCTCACGTGTATCCAAGAGGTGAATGGAACGGACATCATGGAATTGCAAGTAATCATGACATATCGTGGATGCGTGTTCCAATATCTTGTTAGATAGTGTGCGGCAAACGAGAACAATCTTGACCGGATGTGGTATCTGTAGAGCCATCTTTCTTGCACTTTCATGTTCGAGGTTACGTGGGGATTCGGGAACGCCCATGACCATCCCGACCATCGTTGCACCGCTATTTCCAGCATGCACGGCAGTTTTCACCGAATCTATACCGCATATCTTGATGTCACGCATGATGCTCCCCTCCGTGTTCCAAGATGTCTAGGCGTAACGAGTGTATGAAACGTTCCAGCTCTAGTACGGGTCGAACCATGAGTGCAGTACCGATGAGGAACACGCTCATTCCTGATCGCGTGAGGAACTTGATATCGCTTCTTGAATGAATGCCACTTTCGCTGACAATCAATGCACCATTGCCCACCACTTGTGTCAAGCGATTAATCAGCTTGGCTGATCTCTTGATATCAATGGTCATGGTTTCTAAATCTCGATTATTGATGCCAAAGATTATATTCTCTTCCAAACCATCGACAAAGGGAAGCATAGCTTCTAGATCCCGTGAATCGTGTATTTCGACCAGTGGAGTCAACCCTTTGTCCAGGCATGTGGGTATTAGTTCCAAGGACTCGGGTATCTTGGCAATGATGAGAATCGCGCTAGCACCATGAATTGCTGCGAGGTCCACCTGCTCAATCGTGATGGTAAAATCCTTGCACAAGACCGGTAATCGGGTTGCTTGTCTCGCAAGCGTGATATCCGTGAATTTTCCCTTGAAATACTCGGGCTCAGTCAGGATGGAGAGCGCCCTGATTCCCGCGTGTTCATACACGAATAGTCTTTCCACGATTTCTTCATCAGGAATGTTTCTCGAATTCAGTGAAGGAGCATCTCGCTTGATTTC
>WJJB01000129.1 GCA_014729935.1 Candidatus Bathyarchaeota archaeon
ATCATTGGGAATGTATACTTTGGAGTCCCTGGTAAGACTAATTTCCAAGGCATTCAAGAAAGAACTGAACTGGGATTTTACATTTTTCAAGCCAATCAAATCACCCGTGTTCAACGCGGTAATTTCATCCACTTGATCCCGCCATGCCACGCAATTTATGGCACCGGATTCATCTGCTATCGTGAAATTAACGAGTTTTATGTTGGATCCTGTTCTTGTTGTTATTTCCTTGGGTTCGTCTACTTGCAATATTCTACCTTCAACGGTTAACAAGGCTTGGTTCTCTTTCAGCTGGTCAATTTTCATGACGGTAGGAGAGACTTTTTGCTTTCCATGGGTGTTTACGGTAGAATTCTTGCTCAAGTTTGCTTCAACGTTATTACGATTTACCTTGGTATACGCGTTGGTAATTTCAACCAAGTCGCCGATTGATAATTTATTGAAGCTATCGATATGCTCTGTCCAGAAAACAACCGTGAGTGAATGTAATCCTTCATCCTGCAACGTGAGACGAGCAACTGCTCCATCCCTGCCATTCTTGCTCCAGTTCGTCACATCTGACTTTCCTATCACCTTTCCCTTCAAGGTAAGGCTGAAACCACGCTCAGGAATGTTTGAAAAATCATCGATGATCTCTCCTGATACCGATTTCCCGATATTTGTAGTGGAGGTTTGCTTGATTTCGATATCATCGTTGGTTTTCCTTATCTTGGTGCTAGGGCCAAATTGCATTTCTATCTGGTTAGAATAATTATTTTCACGCACCGAACCATTTTCAATTTCCAAGGTGTGACCAACTTGCAATTTCTCAAATTCCGAAATGTCATTTGTCCAGAATACCAAGTTCATGGCTCCAGTCTCGTCTGCAATCACGCATTTCCCGATTTTTCCTGTGGTGCCATTCTTGCGGGTGAATTCCTTGATGGGTAGTTTGTCAACCACCTTCACTTTAACTGAACACATCTCGATGGTTTTATCAATATCACCAATCTTACAGGTCTTTATTGTGACCTCTGGATACTGGTTTTCATCAATGCCAGGTGGTTTTGGCTTGATTCCCCCCTTATTTCCAACGTTCAGCTCGAGTTGGTTATTAAGACCACGTTTCACATATCCATTGTATATGGCTATGATCTGGTTCATTGAAAGGGAGTTTTGCACGAGCATTGCTTTTTGATCCCACAATGTAACCTTGATCTTGCCACTCTCGTCTTGAATGAAAACTGCAGCAACACGTCCTTTCCTTCCATCAACCCTTTGAAAGGTCTTAACGGGATTCATCCGGTAGATCCTTCCAACCACGTTAATATTTCTCATGCCTTCCTGAATTTTTCCAATTGGAACGATTGATGGATCCTCATCAGGTAACGTTTCGAACGATTCCATATCGATGTTTACTTTCAACTTTTCAGCGAGTATGAACGCGGCACCCACCTGAGTGAGCAATCCATTCACTTTATTGATATTTTCATCGATGGCCTTAAGTATCTCTTCCCTCGATAATCCTGTCTTATTGATAATTTTTTTTATGATTTCTTCCAGCGAAATATCTTGGCTCATCAATAATGCACCCACCAGCTAACTTTTTCATGACTCCATGTGGCTTTTGAGAATGTATGCGAGCGAATTTATTTGTGGCTATTAAACAAATAATAAAGATCTCTAATAATGAGCGGGGACCTTGGAATTTCTGAAACTTTTAAAACTTCTATATTCCATTCGCTAAAAGCAAGAAATGAATGCCATATCCCAAGCAGAAGGAAATAACGACCACGGATGGAATTGTAAACTTGTACGAGAGTTGCTTGTCTGACCCTACATGCATCACCAGAATCGTTATAAAAACTCCAGAAGTAACAAGCAGGAGCCAACCCAAGACATTATACATCATGCTTCACCTTGATCATGTCACATCAAATCACGAGTGACTTAATAGATTATGGTGCATTTGGCTGGAGATTGTCATTATTTAGTTTCTAACGAAGCAGTAAAAAGGTGAAAGGATGGAATGAAAAAGATATCTTGAAAATTGGGGAATTACCAGACTCTTACTTGTCCTGCAATGGTGCGCTTCCTGAGATCCATCCAATCATCAAGGGTATTTTGGGCGATATCTAATGCTAGTTTTTCCAAGGAGGAAAACTCAACATTACTTGCAGGGATTATTTCTATATCACCTAACCATGGTTCATTGATCGGATGTCCAATCTGGCTCAATAGGCGTACATATACTTCCTTGGCATCACCACCTGACTCCTCCACTATCTTGGATGCTATTTGATTCGCCATCAAGGAATATATCTTACCCACGTGATTGATGGGATTTTTTCCAGCCGCTGCTTCCAAGGTTTGTGGCCTTCCATTGGTCGGGGTTATCAATCCTGAAGCCCTGTTTCCCCTTCCAACAATGCCATCATCTCCGTTTTCCGCGGAAGTTCCCGTGATGGTGAGAAAATACACGCCATCTTCCTTACCTTCCTCATAAATATCCCCGGTATTTACATTAACAGTGACATTTTTGTCTGGAATGATCTTTGCAGCAAGATCTTTCACTGAAGACTTGATCATGTCTATGGAGTTGATATATGCTGATTGATCTTCTATGAATTTAGAAACCATTGCATTGCAAATGGTTACATTCACATCTTTACCTATACGGTGAGTCATGACCTTGATATCCTCACCAGATCCCGGACATTTATCCTTGAAGGAATCACCATTTAGCATCAATTCAGTCTCAAGGGTAATTTTTTCAGCATCAGAATAAGGTGCGTAACCAACACCAAAGCTTGTATCGTTTGCTAACGGGATTTGTGTCCCTGCATCAAATACTCCAACTAGATCTATGGATCCGGGTCGAAGCACGTGATCAATGATACAATCCACATCCGGGTTCAAGTTTCTAAAAGTTTTCTTGATCACGTTCCTAGCTGCCTTGATTGCAATAGGTCCAACGGGGATATAATGTAACTTTCCATCGATCATTACTTGGTCAGTTGCTCGTCCAATTGCAAGTAGCTTCTGGGGTTCGATGATATCGCCCCCACCAAACTTTGGCTTGGCAATACCGCCAATTAAAGCATATTTATCTACATTATGATGGAAAACCTGTCCAAAATGCTCTGAATAATAATTGCAGAGTTCTCTTGAAACGGCTTCCGCGCATTCATCAGCAACGGAGTCGGGATGACCTTTTCCCTTCCGTTCGCAGATTTCCGGCGCACCACTTTCTTCGATTGGTGGTCGGATTGATTTCGTGACTTTAAGTGCCATGGTTTCTCACGTCGTTTCTAAAGGTTGTTTTTAACGTTTAGTCTTGTTCCTGAATTGCAGGAAACATAAAAACATTATTCGTGCGCCGTATTGGTTACAATTTAAGTTCCTATTGAACAACCACGCCCTCATGGGCGTGAATTTTTCCATCATCGACCATTGCCTTCCCCCCTCATTGATGGGACAGTTGTTTGTCCGGATCTTGCACGGCCTTTAGGAGCGTGCCTTCCCGCGATCCCCGCGTTGGGAGAGTGGGTGATCTAGTTGTTTTTTTAATTTCGTTTTTCAGGGCGGCCAGATCGACGATCACCGATAGTGCCTGCTGCCCGTCATTGAAAATTTTACGGGGGAATCGCATTTCTATTCTAGACGGGTTTCATTCGCCATCTAAAGGCGATGATTTTCCCCCGCTAGACCGGATGAATGTGTCCACTTCTTGCCATGTTGGTTGTCCAGAAGTTGCTCCCAAGTGCTGTATCTTCAATGCTGCAACAGCATTAGCTATTCTTGCTGCTTCCAAGAGCTCATATCCCTTGAGCACGTGAG
>WJJB01000004.1 GCA_014729935.1 Candidatus Bathyarchaeota archaeon
AATCGATCTTCTGCCCCGTCACTTTCCAATATCGGTGCCCGCCTGGGAAATGTTTCTTGTGAAAATCCAGGTAATTACCATCTCCAGGATATCCGTGTTCCCCGCTCCAAACGACAATTCCCGTTTCATCATCTCGGGTGAAGAAAAACACGGGGCGCTCGGATACTTCAGATCCGCAGATATATGCCTCGTGAGGGGATGTTTCATGGTCTGATGGTAGTGGCTTGTATTGATCCTTGAATTGCTCGTAGAGTTGTTTTAACAGGGCAAACCGGGCAGCATAAACACCCGCAGCTTCTCCACCGGTTAGTAAATGTGTATCAACGAAGAAATATTGAATATCGTGCTTGTCAAGAAAGTATTCTATGCCCACTCTTTTCCTTTCTGGATAATCGCCGATACTTGGTTTCCATTTGTAGGTTGGCCTGTATGCACACTCAGGTAACCAGATGCCTCGTGGATGACGGCCGAAGTGTTTCTTGTAAGCCTTGCAACCAATTTTGATTTGTGAATCTATGCTTCTATCCTTCAATAATAATGGGAAATATCCATGGGTTGCTCCACAAGTGATGATCTCGATATTGTCGTTATCTTGCAATATCTTGAAACCACGAATGATGTCTCTACCATATCTCTCATCAAAGTCCCTCTTGATACTGGTGTACCAATCTTGCCAATTTTTCGCCAGTTTTTTTCTGAGATCAAGACCTTTTGATGAGAAATCGTCCACATCATGAATGGCGGCTTGTATTTTCATTTCGAGGTAGTTGTCAAAATCATCCTTGAATGAAGGATCAACAAGCATCTCGCAAAGCACGGGTGTGAGACCAATTGTAAGCTGTGGATTTCGTCCTTCTGCAACTAAATCATTTAATATATTTAAAATGGGAATATAGGTCTCTGCTGTTGCCTCATTTAGCCAGCTCGTTCCGTGGGGCCACGTCCCGTGACCAATCACGTAAGGAAGGTGTGAATGCAATACGAACGTGAAGTATCCTTTGAATTCTGTCATGTGATCTCACTTGGTATTTTCTTAATAAATAATGGATACTAGCATTTTTGAAATTAACATGAAAAGTGGTGGAAAAATCGAAATATAGGATTACCGGCACGGGGGATGTGTTGGGTTTTCCTGTTTTGCGACCCAAATCCCAGATCTTGAGGGAGTTTGCAAGGTAGGTTCGACTTGGGAAAACATAATAGGTCGTCCGATTAATTGAATCTTAGAGAACCTAATCAGTAGGATGTGTTTCATGCTAATGAGCTCAATAAATGATATCATCGTTGAGGGTAGGATACTCGCGAAAAGTAATAAGGTACTTGTACCTGAATTAATCTCAGTTTTAGGCGCCGTTCACGGGGCATTCTTGGAAAATAATGGAATTATTGTAATAGGTAGGGATTATAGAACAGATTGTAGGATGCTCAAGAGAGCATATACGTCTGGTGCAATGTCTACTGGGATAGATTTGCTCGATCTTCACTCAACACCCTTACCCTTGTTGCAATTCTGCATTAGGCGGTTTGGTGCATCGGGAGGAGTATATTTCACTTCTGGACACGCACGCTTGGAAGAAACCGGTATAAGGTTTTTTAATTCACTTGGTATCGAATTTTCAAAACAGGATATGGACAGGCTCAGGGAGATATGGGAACAGAAGGACATCAAGCGCGTGGATCCCAATTCCGTTGGACGCCTTTCCAGCATTCCCCACACGGCTAATGTTTATGAAAAAGCAGTTCCCGCGTTTATTCAAAAAGAGCTAGTAAGGAACAAGAAGCTTGTCCTCGATTGCTCATATGGTCCATCTGGCGAGATCTCTCCCCCGTTACTTAGCGGGTTGAACATCAGGATAATTGGATTGAACACCTACGTTCCAAATGTTATAAACATGACCATTCCCAGTTATGACTCCATCAAGGAGGTTTCAGGGATCGTCAAGGCTTCTTCGGCAGACATTGGAGTCGCCATGGATGTAGATGGCTCTAGGGCTATTTATTTTGATGAAACGGGATCTATTGCGGATTATGACCAAATCATATCCATGTTCTTGTTACACGAGAAGTCAATCAAGAATAATCGCCAATCTCCCATTATTGCTTCACAAACTGTTTCTAGCATCATTTCAGAGGTATGCGAGGGAACAGGGCAGCAACTTTATTTTGTCAATAACATACCAGGCATGATTTCCGAGAACATCAGGGAGTACCGTGGTATATTTGGAGCCTCTGATACTGGGAAGTTTTATTTTGCAGAATATGGTCCATTTAGTGATGCCAATCTCACCATCCTGAAGATATTGGTAATTATGGGAGAAACAGAAATGCCCTTATCGAAATTATTACGCGAAACTCCAAAGACCATTAAGGCATTCAAGGATATTTCAATACATAAAAACGTGATCAACAATATCCCTCATATCTTCAACCCGGTGAACCAACAATTTGATTTCAACGTGATAGACGTGTTATACGGGATCAAGCTGGTTTTCGAGCCAGGCAGTTGGATCTTGCTCAAGCCAGCTCTTCATAGGGATGCAATTGAATTATTTGCGGAATCAAAAACCAGGGATATGGAATCAAGAATGATCCAGGAGGTCGAAGAAATCTTGGTTTCGCAGGAAAAACAACTTGGAAATGGAGATAATTAAGTGCTTTTCTTTCTCTTTCACGCAATACCTCCCTCCCTTGGTTTTAATGGGGGATTAACCAACTAGGTTAGGTTTATAAACCATCACACCGTCATCCCTAGTAACGACTTCCAATCCCGAAAAAACGCCACGCGTGGTACAAGAACGAGTTCTTGGATTAAGATTGGTTGGACGAGCTCCCAAAATAACGATGTGAAAAGACGGGTGTATCTCGTCGATTCCACCAGGGACTTGGCTTTATGTGGCGTGTATTTCGAGAATATCGTTGATACACATGATAAAATCCCCTTAGTGGGAAAAGTGGTCTAATCCCTAATCATCTAAATCAAGTGGGATTACAAGTCATAAAAAAGTCCAACATACCTTCCAGCAAGTTGGTGGTTAGATGAGTGTTAAAATTCCAGAAGAAACCCAGAGAAAGCTCGCGAGCGTACTGAATCACGTGGAGGAAACATCTGAATTGATCCGATGCGTGGTGGTGACCCGATCTGGAATAAAAGTTGCACCAGATATGGATGCGGATACATATAGCGCTTCTAGTGCCGCTCTTATCGATTTGGGAGAACGGGTGGTTTCTAGTCTGAATCACGGTGGATTGCAAGAGCTTCTAATCAATGCATTGGGGGGTTATGTCATTTTGGTGGCAATAGGGAAGGAATACATGTTACTCGGAGCAACCTCTGCAGCATTGAAAATGGGATATTACCTACCTTTCATGAAAAAAACGGCTTGGACTCTTGAGCACATCATTTACGGGGATGAAACAACCGTTATTGAGGAGCTCGAAAAGGCACATGCAGAAATGGAAGCAGATACGAGCCCAAGTCAAGGTGAAGTGCAAAAACAAGAAATAACCCATGATGAAATCCGTGAAGCCGACATGGCTGCAATGGATGATGTCCTTGCTGCTTTTGATGACTTTGGAATCAATGATGATTTCACGAAAGGTTTGGGCAGCGATCCTGTCCCTTCAGTCGGGATTTCCAACGATGAAATGGTGGAGATCTCAAAAAAGTTGCAAGTTGAACAAGAAGCCGTTCCAGATTTTTCAACCACCACGCCATCACCTGCGAAAACCTTGGATGTCACGACGTCATCGAACCAAGCTGAAGCGGGTGCTACAATTCAGGAT
>WJJB01000130.1 GCA_014729935.1 Candidatus Bathyarchaeota archaeon
ACGTGGGGGTTCTCCTCGTCCTGTTCTCCATCTTTGGGCACCTGCAATTCATCAAGCAGTGGAAACGACCCGTTCAGGAGCCCATCGCGAACGTCGGCAAGATCTCGTTCACGGCGTTCATGATCAGCCACGTTGGGCACGCGATTCCTCTCACCACAACCGCCCCGGCCATGTATTTCATTCAATTTCCAATGATCGTTCTTTTGGTCTTGGTATTCGATATCTGGGTTCGAAAGTACAAGGCAATAGGGTCACTCGAGTGGCTCCTTGTCGTGTACGTGAATGTCATTCGAAGTTCATTTGAGAAACGAAAAAAGAAGGAAAATGTGGTTCCCCAACCATCATGATGATTATTACAAAATACGGCCCCCGATTCTTTCTTATTACAAGCCTTGGTGATTGGTATTGAACCAATAAACCAGGTGGCATGCTCACGGTTACCCGTGTGAAACATGAAGTGCATCCATCACATCTGGGCAACTTAATGTGCGTTTAGAATCCAAATTAATACCATTAGATACTTGGCACCTCAACATGGAAAAAAAAACATGTGTTAACCGGGATCTCATCGGTTCCACCGGCAAAAGAAACATAATGTTGCAGTGCCACATAATAATCAAGGTAAAAAAACATGATGCAACATAACCTGACCACTGAAGATGCAACACCATTGCACTCCAGAATGATAACTTGCTGTCCTGAATGCGGTTGCAGGAATTTGGTGAAGGACAATCACAGGGGGGAAATCATCTGTCCAGAATGTGGTGTAGTGGTGGAAGAGCAGTCTTTTGATTTCTCGCAGGAAAAGCGAGCTTTTACCGCAGAAGAAATAGAGAGCCGTCGACATAATGGCTCGCCAATATCTGCCTTGTCTGATATTACATGGACAACTGTCATCAAGACCAGCGACAAAAACACCTCAGCACAATTGAAACGTGCGGTGAAGTGGCAGACGAGGTTATCCTGGGAAAAGAAAAATTTTCTCATTGCGGTGAATGAGATCAAGCGAATTTGCACTAACTTGAGCCTCCCCAGGGTGGTTGCGGAAACAAGCGCGAAGTTATACAAGAAGGTCCAGAAGAAAAATATACTAAGAGGGCGTTCGATCAATGGTTTCGTGGGTGCTTGCGTGTATTGTGCATGTAGGATTAACAAGATTCCTCGTAGTGTCGTGGAAATATACGAGCAAATGCAATTTACCACGAACAGGGACATACGCCTTTGTTATAGGGTTCTTGTTAACGAATTATCCATAAAAGTACCAAAATTAAATCCGGTCCAATTACTCCCCAGGTATGCAAGCATGTTGAAGGTTTCTGCCATGGTTACCAGCCATGCGGAACGCATTCTCAAGGATTTCCTCCGTTGTCTAAGGACTGCAGGGAAAGATCCAAAGGGGTACATTGCAGCGAGCCTTTACCTTGCATGCAAGGAAATGGGCGAGCATCGCGCGCAAAAACAGGTGGCTGGAGCATGCAGCATCACAGAGGTAACCCTGAGAAGCAGGATCAAGGAATACGTCTCGGCAAAGCAAGATGCATGAGATTCTAATTATCTCTAATTTTCAATCCATCCATCTTGGATATGGAATATTTAAGAAGGACGAGATGGTAATAACTCTCAAGGCACCGGTTGCAGCGGGAGATGACACCATACATGGATACGATCGTCGTTGGCGGTAATGAAATCGCTTTTGAATTAAAACAAGGTAAAAATGCGGAGGATGCAATTGTTTTCCTTCACGGGATTGGCACTTCAATGGATATATGGGATGCGCAGATTGATTTTTTTTCTTCGCGCTACCGAACTGCCAGGTTTGACTGGAAAGGGCATGGCTCTTCAAGATTGAATGCTCCGAATCCAAATTTTTCCTTGGAAGGACTTGCCAAGGATTTAAAACATGTTCTTTCCGAGCTAAATATAAGAAAACCATACATTGTCGCCCATGATGGTGCTGGTGTCATCGCCTTGAAAGCGGATATCGAGGACCTTGTAAAGAGCAAGGGGATGATTTTAATCAACGCTGCCGATAGGATGGACAAGATCAAGCCCAAGATGGTATCCAAGTGGATAGAAAATAAAACACCAAGCCTTTCCATGAAGGAAAGCTTGCATCTCAAGGATACATTCGAGCATGCCGACGAGTCTGCCATTGAAGGATGGTGCAGGAGTATTTCTGGAGCTAACCTCGCTGATCAATCACCCTACATATCCATACCTGTCGAATTCATCATCGGAAAAGGAAATAGCGTCATCAAGCAAAAAGCAGTGGAGGCTGCCGTTGGCAGGATACCCAAATCCCGTTTCACCCCGATGAACCACGGCGATTTCATCATGCTGGAAAACAAGCAAGGTTTGAACGAGGAGATCAAGGATTTCCTCGAGATATTCATTCCTTCCTTGTAACCATCCGGTGCATCTCGCAAGGTTTTTGTGCAGTGGGAGTGAGATCATTCCCATGGATTTCCAACCCTATCCTTTGACCCTCGGGAATGATATTACGTCTAATGCCGTCAACACTCTTCAGGAAAAATTACGGGTGCCAGGGAAGTATAGGGATACCTTCGAAAAAATACACATCTTCCTTGGACTAGATGGATACGTGGATTCTCTTTACTCATTACTCTCCAAGAGGGCATCCTTGGTAGATTATGAAGTCATGGATTCCATGCGTGAATTTTCACAACGGGCATTCGATACTGCAGGTTCTAGCTGCAATATCGAACGTGTTCTCAAGAAACGCCTTGGCGGGGGATTCGGACCGAACACTGCAAGGGCTGTCGGAACGCTCGGTGCCCAAGTAGATCTTGTCGGAGCCCTCGGAAATCCTTCGGAGGTATTCATGGATTCCATACCAAATAGGGTAACCATGCATTCCCTGGGCGACCCAGGTGAAACCTGTGCGCTTGAATTTGATGATGGAAAGATCATGTTGACCGATTTCGGAAATATCAACCATATCACTTGGGATTTAATACTTGAACGAGTGGGGAGGGATGATTTCATCGGAATGCTCGAAAAAACCGATGCCATCGGTCAGGGGCACTGGGCACTTGTCCCCCACATGAATGACATTTGGCGTTCCTGGGTGCATGAAATCCTGCCCAATCTATCCAGAGGCGATAGGCTTTTTTTTGTTGATCCTGCGGACATGACAAAACGGCCTGGGTCCCACGTGCGAGAGATGATAGATCTTCTCGGTGAGATCGGGGAGACCCCAGGCATGAAAACCATTATCTCGATGAATGACAAGGAAACCCTCCAAATGTGCAATTATTACCAGGAACTCCCGGCAATATCTGAATTCAGGGATTATTATACGATAGGGGATCGCATGATAAACCTGCTCCCGGTTGACATTATTGTAATCCATCATCCTCATTTTGCAATCCTAAATGATGGAGATAGGGGGATCCACGTGAAGGAAGGATTCACTTCAAAGCCTAAATTCACCACGGCAGCTGGTGATCATTTCAATGGTGGTTTGATCATCGCCTTGGCATCGAAATCCATGACACCCGGGGAATCCCTGGTATTTGCAAACGCATGTACCGCTCATTTCGTGCGCACGGGGAATTCCCCCAACCTGCAAGACGCATCACGCTTCATCATGCATTACAAGGAATATATCGAAAACGACATCGACACGATTGCGTGAATACCGAAACTGCTTTCAAAACTCGTGCGAAACTGCAAGCTAGGCATGATGGATCGACCGATCCACATTTCACGAAAGTCATGTTTCATGGATAACATGGCCATCAATAAGGGGTCGTGATGAAACCAGTACTGATTGGAATGGTACTTGGAAAATTCATGGAATCCCGAATCCGCGAGCATCGGTTGCCGTCGGTGCCGTTTAGCAATATAAGCAAGGATGGGCGCGTCAACGTGATGCTCCATTACATCAAGGCTGGGATTTGCCCATTTTGCAATTCTCGTTTAAAAATAGATATTCAGGAAGAATCCGTGTTTAATTTCTGCGATCATTGTAGCAAATTCGATGCTAGCATCCACATGGACGTGGAAACCAAGGAGGTCTTGCTTGGGTATTCGTCGATTCTCGGTGATGAGGGCATCATGGAACCGGCAATGCTTGAAGCCATGGCAGGGATACTCTTGCGAAAGAACTACTTTTCATTCTAGCTGGTACCACGTATTTACACGTTTTCTTTTTGTCTTGCAGCAGAATCCCCGTCGAGGGGTTCCTCCCTGATGATGATCCTGTTGGGGAACCGTGAATCGCGCTCCACAAGACCCATTTCCTGCAATCGGGGTATCGCTTTCTTGAATAGGATGAAACTATCGCTGAACTGTTTGTACCCCGCACTCGATGCGCTCACCCTAGCAAATAGATCCCGTTCGTCCACCTGCTCTTGGTCCACCAGGAAGAAAATCAGGGAGGTAATCATATCCATGCTGTATTCTTCTTCCACGCCATGCTTTGGAAAAACGTGTAGGAGCTTATAATCGAAATTACCGCATTGCTTTAGATCCTTTGCGACCAGTGAGAGCTGGTATTGCGCGTGGTCCACCGGATGGCGGTTCAGGACCCGGTGGTAACTTCCAGGCATTGATGATGCCACTCCCGTGATGGCAAGGCTGGATAACAAGGAGAGCTGATGCCGGTACCGGGCACCAAGTTTGGGGAAATGTTCCATTAACATGAGCTTCGTCAATCCCTCCACGACGCATGCGGGCCAGAAATGGCTCCACGGTGCACTAGGATGTATTACAAGCATCTCATCGTATCTTGATACGGATGCCAAGAGATCCTGGGGCGGGATTGGGCCAACGCGAACTTTTAGGTTGGAGATTTGGAGGTTCCATGCATCCTCAACAGCAGCCCTTATTTCATCAATGCCCGAAAGCTTCTTGATGAGATCTTCTCTTGACTTGAAGCTCTCCGTATCCAATTCCGAGACAGCTGATTCAGTCCGTGATGATAGAAAAAAGTAGAACGCATTTGGGGAAAATAGTTTAGGGAAAAAACCACGATACAGGGAAAGCATCACGTTAGAGTAGGGAAATATCGCCCAAGGCATGATCCCCGCTAGCGATTCCATCACGTTCTTGATCGCGGGGATGCCAAGATACTGGTATGTGACAATCCGCGGGTGAATTGCTTTTGCACCTAGCAATGCCTCGTTGCCTGCGATGCCATCCATCATCATCACATCTGGAAAGAGATCATTGGCGTTTGCCAGTGCGTGCAACAAATGTAGCATGAATGAGGGATTGCGTTGCATGGCAATATTCAACAATGCTGTTCTTTCCAGTTGCTCCTGAAAGCCACCCATGATATTACCACCTCATCGTAACCAAGATCATGCAAACTTGGATGGCGTCATTCATGAAATCACCGGAAATATATCCCCGAAAAACGAGTGTGCTTGATAATGTCCCTAGATTGATAGAAAAAATGAGAGGAAGATTCAGAACTCCTCGGGAACCCACTCATGTCCACAATTGCCACATTGCATTTTCTTGTGATACATTGGTCTCATTCCAGATCCCGTGATGATCGGGGGGCGTGACTTGTCGTCGATCTCTTTCACCATCGGTTTCTTCGCACCGCATGCCGGGCAAACCCATTTTTCAGACATTTGATAGCCTCCATTTATTACTTGTAGGTACGTGTGCTCTGAATAAATAAATTTTGATTAGAACTGCATGTTCTCATGTCATGGCGAGGTTCCCGAAACGACCATTTCTGGATATTTGGAATAGATGGCATCAGGCTTGCATTCCATTGCTCTTTTCAACCTTTCTCCATCGTGCACGTTCCACATGAAAAGCAATAATCGCTCCTGCTTGAAGGATGCTGCCATTTCGGGAGAAATATCATCCTGCTTGAAATTAACAGCAGGAATTCCCCTTTTTTGGCAAATTTTGATGATACCAGGGATCTTCAACCGTCGAACGACCCGTTTTGTAACACTCCACACGGGAATTGCGTGTGGTAGGATGCGCTTGCATCTCGTCAATCGGCGGGGTCGCTTGTTGCAAACAAGGATGGAATCTTCATTTCCGAATTTCTTGCATATGGTGGCTAGTTTTTTAATTCCAGGGGTACCGCGGATATCAAGACTCCAGATCATTGAATCAAGGAGCCCTTCCTTCTTGAAAAATGCGAAAACATCCCTAACCAAGGGAACTTTTTGTCCCATGCCCATGTTTCGGCTTGCAATGAAGCGCCAAGGCAGCACCCAAACGGGCATGGGAATTTCGGTCAGGAATTTCAACATCGATGTGTGGAAGAAAAGTAACTTTGAATCCAAGGACAGCTTCACATCTCCCTCAATTGCATTAATTCCCTGATCCATTGCCAGTTTGAACGCGATGAGCGTGTTCCCTGGAGCAATGCCGGATGCACCACGGTGTGCAAAAATCACGGGAGATTTGCCACTCGTCGACCTTTCAACAAGGTGTTTCCAGTGATCTTTCAATTGTGTTATACTTGGAGAGCTCTCTGACATCCTTTTTCACGCTCGAAGGACATTGATCTCATGAAAAGAAAACGAGCTAATAGCGTGATACAATAATCGAAATATTGCATGCAAGCAACCACTTTTGAATCCACGGGACATGAATTTAGCTTATCTTGGTCGTCTATTTGTTCCATGGAGCCATGCATTGTCACGCGCACGAGGAGGATCAAGCCTCGGTTGGTAACGGTAGGCCAACCTTTGCTTGCATCTCATCATTCTTTCCCTCAAGGAATACCAGTCTACAGGTCGTTGGAACCTTGTAGGTGGTTGTCTTCAATGCTCTCTTGATGCGTGGTAATTGCTTGAGGTTCGTGCTAATTTCGAGGATTACCTGGCCCGCCTTCAGGAGTGCCATCCGCCCTATGGGTTTCCCAAAGGATGCCCGCATTCCAGATTGCAGCCTGTCTGCTCCCGCGAAAGCCATCATTTTATTTTCACGGTACACCCTGTACGGATGTGGACGCACGACAAAGTGCCAGTTATTCCTTCCCAGGTATTTCCTGAGATACCGGTTCACGCTGGTTCTCACTGCTTCTAAGGTGCTATCGCTGCACATGATGCTATGAAGAACCTGGACGCCGACCTTCACGTCGAAATCATCTTCTTCCGGGCCCACGTGCCTTTTAAGTTCACCCATTTCGTAGATCCTGATCTTTGGATCTGCCCCTCCGTGCACGAACTCTTTCC
>WJJB01000131.1 GCA_014729935.1 Candidatus Bathyarchaeota archaeon
ACCACGAGCCATTACTCGGACTCCCATTAATTGCATCATCGAGAATCGTATACAAGCAAATGAAAGCAATCCCCACAACTAATCCCAATTGGATGAGCTTGGTGATACCAATCATTTTTACAAACTGGGGAGACTTGAATGAATTCTTCAGCTTAAGCTTGAACTTCTTCTTTGCTCGTCCATGTTTTGCCCTGCGGAGCTCGCCGATGAGAAGCGGTACGAAAACACCACCAAATACAGCAGCTGCTATATACCCAGCTGAATACAATACTTTGTAATCGAAGCAACCCATAAAATCACGTTCCTTTTCAAATGATTCCAACCTTAATTTTTAAACCAAGGAAGGTAATCTCCTATGTTTCTTCTTCGGTAAGACCTTTTAAAAATATGCAGGTGTTTTTTTCAATTCATTTAAAACCCACCTATTACCGTTTTCCGCCAGAAAGCCACGTTATCTATTAAATATAAGAAAATTCAGTGCTTCAAGTCATGATGGTTCCATGAGGCAGTTGAAAGCATTTGGTCCCTTATGGAATTTTGCCCCAGGCCTTGAACCACTCATGATTTCCAATGGAGAACATAAAAAACAGCGGATGGTTGAGAGAACATGATTAATTAGCATGGCACCTTCTCCCACGCCCGAGGCAATCAAGGAATCCATCAGGCAATATTTAATGCAGGTGGATGGGTTTTCAAAGGCGATAGAGGACATTAGGAAGAAATGCTTCATTCCCCACGCAGAACTTGAAAAGTTACCCAAGCGCGTCAAGGAGGCGCGGCAGATTCAGGAAAAAATCTTTGACGAATTGCAGGGATTGGAATACCAGCTGGAATCCGCAATCAACAAGCAAAACCCGTCCATGAAGAAATTGGACAGGCTACACGACAAGATACAGGAAAAACGGCAGCAATTGCTGGATGCGGAAGATCGCTTGAACAAGCTAGAAGGGAAACTTGAGATTCAAGAGTCATGCCAGAATGATGGCGAGGAGATCGAAGAATCATTGCGGGAGGACTATCAGGCCGTTGTCCAGAAGCTTCTCAATGCCCGCAAGATGTTCCCGGACCTTTACAAGGAAGTGGAAGATGAAACAGGAATCCATTTTTTCACGCCCTTCTAACACGGGGCATCACCTTGCCTCGGGACACCATCTTTCATGCCATGCCATGGAAAAACTAAATCATGCGTTGATTGGCAAGAAATTCGAGGAGGTAGATCACTCAATGCGATGCATGATGCTGGTGTTGATGGGTGCGTGAAATTTCACGCTGGTTTCCCTCCAGTAACAAAACCAAGAACAGGTTGCGGGGAAATATGTGGGAATTGGCGTTCCAGGAAAAAAAGTTGAATAGAAGCTGGGATTAGGTTTTATCAAGGATGGAAGATCACCAGAAACTCAAGGCTTCGATCAAGCACCTCATTTCTTGGTTCGATGAAGCATCCAAGACAATCCGCGAAATAGAGGACCGGCAGGAGGGACCCGGGAAGGAGGCACGGGATCTCACGCAGCGATTGCAAGCCGTGAGATCCAAAAGAGAGGATGCAAGAAATTCGCTCAATAGCGCAAAGTACAAGTACGAGAATGCCTTGAAGAACAGGAAAACAAGCATGCAAAAGTTAGATAATCTTCACGCGATCACCCAAGAGCGCACCAACACGTTACTTGAATTGAACGAGGAGTTGGAGATACTTGAGTTGCGCCTTGAAGAGCTCGCATGCATGGATGCAACCAGTGACACTGAACTGGGAAAAAATAAGGAACAAGTGAAGGCACTCAGGCGGAAACTCACGGATTTACACCAAGCCTATCCAGCCATCTACAGTGTGTGCGAAAAAGAGCTAGGAATATTCATCCTTACACCTTTTAAGTAACACGAGTTCGAGAAGGATCCAAAATGCCGCTAAAAGACCATTGAGGGCTACTGGTAGTATCGCTTGTAGAAGTTTGCCATGTCATCAATGGAGGATGGAGAGTCTACTTCCACGTGGAGATGCCTGTCGTGTATCAGGGATCGCTCTTGGCATGTCTCGATCATCGAGAGTACCAACTCGGAGTTTTCTTGGAACTTGGTTACATGAACGGGTAATTTCATGGTTCCATGATTTTTAACCACGTCCATGAATGGCACGAGGTGTTGGTCTATGGTACCATCATTAGCGTGAATGTGGTATACTTTGACGTGCTTCGCGAATTCTGGAAGGAAATTGTCCAGTTCCTCCCGCGGGGCATCATCCCGTTGCAATGACAGGAGGAAATGACCCGTGTCGAAGCAAAACTGGTGCCGATCTGCCAAGTCGCCGTTTCCCGTTCTTTCCAGCTCATTCACCAGTTGCTCACGCCATTCAATGAGATTTTCGAGCAACCGGTATCGTGCAATGGAATCCTGGGCATTCTCCCAGCATAACACGGTGTTGGTTGACCTGGTGATATCCATGATATCTTCACGGGTCATGAGATCGATCCAGTCTTGATCCGTATTTGTTGTTTTCACGAGCGGTGCATGCAGCACCATTGCTTCCACGTCCAGAAGCTCGCAGAGGTGCATGGCGTTCTCGTACGTCGACGCGAATCCCGGGGCAAGGGGAAGGTTCTGGTGGTCAAAATTGACGTGAAAGCCAAGTGACCAGTCATTGCCAAAACCAGAACGTGCCACCGCATCCAACCAAGGCTTCCGGACGAACTCATTACTCATCAACCCGGTCAAGCCACACATGTGAATAACACCACCATGGGATTTTCCCGATGCTTCATTCGCCACCTCGACAAGCTTTCGCACCCCATCGATCAATTGAGGAAACACCTGCTCGGGTTCAACCCCCTGTATCTCATATTCTGCCAAGATTGACTTGTCTCCCAGCAAGTGCCTTGCATATATCGAGAAGCCAACGCGATCCATGGTGCGTTCCATCATCACCGCGATCCGGGAAGGTTCCATTACTTTCAAGCATTTTCTAGAAGTGACTCGATGGTATCGAACAACACTCTTGGACTCGGCTCCTGCTCCATCTTGCCTTGTGAAACTTTCTGGTTGCCCCCTCCTTTGCCGCCATGTGTCTCCAAGAAGGCATTGCAGATACCACTTGCTGGCATATCCTCTGCTGAGGAAAAAACGATGAACCTACCTCCATCGCCCAGGACCACGAGGATGGAATTCCATGGGAACTTGCTAAACGCCGGAGCAATGACTTTCTTTTCGAGGGGGATCTCGAGGATACTCACGCCGAAGCCGTTTATTGCACGTTGGGGCCTCGTGGCAAGCATGCCTAGCAATTCCTGAGCGACCGTGATCAAGTCGTCCTGCAGCTGTTCGTGTTTATCCAACCGCCCGGTGATAGTATCAAGGACTCTCGCGTGATCTTGATTCACGTGATTTGCTAATTCAAACACCGTGGTATTAGCACGTGCCAAGGCGCTAATGGCATCGTCTCCCACAAGAAACGTGAATTTTACTCCCTTCTTAACACCCTCCAAGTAGATAGGTCCAATCTCGCTCGTGTCTTTCACGTGTGTTCCCCCGCAGCAAGTTACCTCGATATCTTCCACTTGGATCACCCGGACGGGATCCTCATCGGACATCAAGCCCCGGATGATATCACCATATTTCTTGATGGCCTCTTCCCTAGAAAGAACCACGTTCTTGACGGGATGTTGCGTGAACAGCACGTGGTTAACCGATTCGATGATTTGTTCTATCATGGACCCATCAACATGCTTGTTCACCCTTGCAGTGAAACCCCCGGGGGTTATCGAGACGCTCGTCGTGTTCCGGTCATGTTCTTCAAGCATGATGGACGAAAACACATGCTGCGCCGTGTGGGCTTTCATGAGCAAGTAGCGTCGATCCCAGTTAATGAGCCCCTTGACTTCATCCTGTACTTCCAAGCAGCCGTGGACCCCGGTCACGTGGTGCAGGATGGAACCGTCATCTTCCCGTGATACCCGGGTAACGTCCAACTCCATCTCGTTTACCTTGAGCATGCCAAGATCGCATGATTGCCCCCCACTTTCTGGATGGAACAATGTGCGGTCCAACACGAGTCCATTCTCCCTGATATCCACAATTTCTGCCACGAACGTGTGTGCGTATGGATACTCCCAATAAAGTTTCTCGGTCATTCAATGCACCTGCCTGCCACGATAGCAGTCAATGTTATCCATTTAATCCAATGTGAACTACCCGGTTATGAATGAATACCGGGGGTTCCATCGAGCCCACCGCCGCTTCTAGCACGCGCGGGCTGTGTATCGATGCAAGTAACCCAAGAATTTCTCCTCGAGTGACTCCCCGTTCACGGGGGATTGACGCGATAGGAAACGGAGCATGATGTTGACGGCAGAGTTAAGAATTCTACCGGTACTGTTTCCACAATCGCAAGTGATAACGCGGTCGGAAAGCTTTCGGTTCTCTTCCTTCCCGCAGCTGTAACATGTTTTCGTGATGTTTGATTCATCGATCTTGTTACTCTTTTACCTATTCTTGCCGCCTTGTAGGTCAAGAATCGGGCGAACCGTTCCATCGATCCCATATTTTAGAGCGAGTGGGTCAAGGTCTTGCTTACCTTGTTTTCCCGCGGGGAGGTCGTTCTGTTGCTTAGTGTAGGTGATTCTTGGTTCTCGTTAATCCTCGGGCAAGTCCTTGTTCCGATCCCACCACTCTTTTCGTTCCGATATGGCGAAATTTAAATCAGCCTACACTTCTCGGACAAGGCGAGCAAGACCTCTTCTTGCTCGAACGATGGGTAATACCGATCTTCTTGGTGAAGATCATCATTTCTATGACTATTTACTTGTTTATAAGTTTGACGTGGCGATTCAACCCCCACGTGAACGTGAGGGACTTCTCGCCGAGTAAGTTAAAATTAACTGTGACTTGAATAGTTGGGATTAGATCGATCCTATCTTAACCATTAATTCAAACTTGAGCGATCTTGGAGTGTGACGGAGAAAGTCTTCACGTGGAATCCTACAAGGCAGTGGATTCAGGCCGCTCGTGGTAACCACGCGGACTCGTGCCCAAAAGGCACGGGCTCCAAAGCATGCGTGGCAACGTACCGAACCCGCCCTAGACGGGATGGGGCGTCTTTTCGCCACCT
Organism: Candidatus Bathyarchaeota archaeon; assembly: GCA_014729935.1. GTDB lineage: Archaea > Asgardarchaeota > Lokiarchaeia > Sigyniarchaeales > Sigyniarchaeaceae > WJJB01. The sequence continues at coordinate 5,096 of WJJB01000131.1, forward strand.
ATACCCGCAATGGCAAGTACTTGAGTCCATCAAAACGCCGGGGGATGAACAAATGCGTGGCCTTATACCGCTACGCCGATGAATTCATCGCTCTGGCCCGTCCAAGCAGATCTTGGTGGAACACGTGATACCGAAGGTTAAGCGGTTTCTCGGAACCCTTGGTCTCGACCTTAACAAGGCCAAGACGGGAATCGTGAACGTTTCCGAGTGGTTCGATTTCCTGGGCTTTAGGTTCCAACGATTTCACCGGAAGGACGCAAGCAAGAGAACGTTCTTGTACCAGCCAAGCCGGAATAGGATGGACCGGTTCGCCCGGAAATTGAAAGGTTTCTTGCGTCACAATCGACACGTGGAAGTGAAGGAGCTTATCAAGGGCTTGAACCAGCGCATCCGGGGCTTCTGCAATTACTTCAAGTGGAGAATTCCCATGAAGCGTTTGCGCACCTATCGTTACGGGTGTATGAGATGCCCAATTTCTGGCTTTGCCATTGGCATCGCAAGCGAGGAAAGAAATGGCTCCATAACCGGTACTGGAATGCCGGGGTATGAGCCGGGTGCGGTGAAAGTCGCACGCCCGGTTCTTCGGAACACGGGTGTTGATACCCGCTGATTCCATGCATTGCTGCCCTCGTCGCCCCTGTTACTGCCTGCCCGTGCCAGGCTGGCGACCGGGTGTTAACGGCTCGTGCAATGACTCCCCGGCAGTACACTGCGATCCTTCCAGCCGTACTGTCAATATCATCACCTTTTTCACGCCGTTCCTTTCCATGCTCCCTTACATCTACAACCAAGAAAGGGTTGCTGATCATCCACCGCATTCCCCAGAACTGATGAAGATAAATTGCATGATCGGGCTAATTACAGGGGGAAACAACCTTCTTTTCCTATTAAATTTATATATTCATAATTTTATTGATTAGGTATTCCTTAGAAGAAGGTGAAAAAATGATGCAACTACGATTTGAGAAGGAAAGGATACTTTTACTGGTCACTTGCAGTATGTTCCTTGTATTGATGACATGCATATTAGATGCGAGCGACCTGACACGTGTGGATTATATCGCGCGTGACAAGGAAACCCTTAATACAAGCGAAATTCCGCAAGGGATCATCGGGATGTGGCATGGTTCACTGGACAGCATCCCAGATGGTTGGGCGCTATGCAATGGCTCCAATGGTACCCCAGATCTAACTGGGAGATTTATTCGTGGGACTGATCACATGGAAACCCCGGGTTTTACAGGAGGAAGAATGTCCCATAACCACACGTACAGTGAAGTACCATACCATGATCACCAAGTTGTCGACCCGACACATTATCACGAGATAAATGCCAGCCAAGTTCAAGTGATGGAGGGCCCACAACCTTGGAACGTTTGCGGGACTCAGAATGACTGTTTCACGATGAGTAATACCAGCATGGTTACCGTGGATCTTGCCGGGCAATTGGGATGCGAAACAGAGAATAGCACTGCCATTCCACCGTACATTGAGTTGGCATTCATCATGAAAATCGATCCAAATATCACGGTTCCTGAAGGATTGATCATGATGTGGTTCCTTCCCACCGGCATGATTCCCGACGGATGGCATTATTGCAACGGGAGTAATGGAACACCAAACATGACGGGAAGATTCTCCCGGTGTGTAGAAAATGGGATTGACCCCGGAACTATAGGTGGACAAAAGGAGCATTATCATAATTACACGGAAGTACCACGACATACACATTCCTTGAGTGACCTTGCCCACGTGCACCGATGTAGCTACGACACGTTGTTCGTCATGGACAACCCGGTGAGCCATGTGAATTCTATTTGCCACCCTGGTGGTACACCAATGCTCACGGAACCTGCATCAAGTGGACTGATGTTAGATGATACGGGTTTGGATATTTGCACGACGGGTAATGCAAGTAATATCCCCCCGTATTCAAAAGTAGCATACATCATGAACGAAAAGGATACTAGTGCCTTCCCCCGTGATGTAATAGGATTGTGGGCAGGTTTGCCCGTGAATATCCCCGTGAATTACGTTCAGTGTGATGGAATACTTACACCGGTGAATTTTTCAAGCAGGTTCGCATTATCAACCACTAGTATCTCGGATCCCGGAATTTTGGGCGGTACATCAGAACACAACCATACTTACACCGAAATCCCGCGTCACTCGCATTCCATTACAGATAGCACTCACCAACATATCGTGGAATATAACCAAATCATGGTTGAACCAGGACTAGGAGTGATCGGAAGATATTGGTATCCCCTTGGAATTTTTACCTGTAATACAAGCAATGAGGTGGCAAATGTGTCCATTGTAGGTACCGGGATACCCGTTTGCACCACGGATAACTCGACCATGCTTCCACCGTTCTTCGAGCTTGCCTTTGTGCAACACGTGAACAGCCCACCAGAAGCACAATCGGTTTCCTTCACTTCTAATCCCACTACAACGGATGACCTGGTGCTTTCCTACAGCTATTTCGATACAGAAGGCCATCCTGAGGGTCTGACTGAAATTCTGTGGTACAAGAACGATACGCTGCAGGTCCAATTCAATGGTTTACACACGGTACCTAGCGAGTGGACCAACAAAACACAGGAATGGTATTGCACGGTTCGGCCACACGATGGGATTGAATTTGGAGCCATGGTGGAATCAAGCAGGGAAATCATCTTGAATAGCGCTCCAAGTGTATCGGGCGTTACCTTGGGTGCATCCCCTAAAACAACCCTTGAAGACCTAGTATTGAATTACACCTTCTCGGATGCGGATAACGATTCGGACCATTCGTGGATCCGGTGGTACAAGAATTCAGTGGAACAAACGCAATTCGAGAATATGACGATGGTATCAAGCGATTGGACAAATAAATCAGAATCATGGCAAGTAGTTGTGCATCCGAATGACGGCACTGATTGGGGGACCACGGTACCATCATCACCGGTTTTCATTACAAACACGGCTCCAACAGTCGATTCCGTTGAGGTTTCTCCAGTTGATCCAGAGACAGGTGATGATTTAATTCTTACCTACGACTTCCACGACCCAGATGGTGATGGTGATCAATCATGGATCCGGTGGTACAAGGATGCCAGCGAGCAAACTCAGTTTGAAAACATGACGACCATTCCGAATGCTTGGACCAACCTGAGCGATGGATGGGCAGCCTACATTCGTGGTTATGACGGGGAAACGATGAATTCCACTGCAGAGATTAGCAACCTTATTACCATCGTCAATACCCCCCCCAACGATTTCGAACGTGGATATATCACCCGATGCACCGGAAGATGATGAGGATCTTACCGTCAGTTACAGTTTTAGTGATCCAAATGACGGGCAATCTGAAACAGGGACCCAGATCATCTGGTACAAGAATTCGATCGAACAAACGCAATTCGAAAACACGAGTACCATTCCACACGTATGGACAAATTCATCGGATTCATGGTACGTGGAAGTATCTGCATCTGATGGAATGAATCGTAGCACTATAGAAGCTTCAGATCCCGTGATAATTGATAATGGCGTGCCCAGCGTGGATTCCTTGGATATCTCACCACTCTCACCTGTAACCACTGATGATCTTGAATTATCATACACTTTCTCAGATCCCGATCTAGATCCCGATTTGTCATGGATTAGATGGTACAGGGATGGAGTACATGTTGCCAGCTACGATAACCAGTCGACTCTCACATCTAATGCCACCAATTATGGTGAGGAATGGAATGCAACCTTGCTTGCCTACGATGGCATCAATTGGAATTCTACTTTAGTCGTATCACCAACAGTGACGATCCAGAATTCCCCGCCCGAGATTTCCAATTTGCAAATCATCCCAAGTAATCCATTTGTAGGGCAGGAACTTCACTTGGATTATGATTATTTTGATGCGGATGGTCACTTGGAAAGCGGAACGATGATCCATTGGTACAAGGACGGGCAATACCAACCACAATATGACGGGCTGAGCACGATCAACGCGACGGAATTATCAGCAGGCGAAACTTGGCATGCCAACGTCAGCATTAGTGATGGGATTGATGTCACGCAGGAGGACCAATCAAACCAGGTTACCATTGGTTCCGTGGATAATGGGAATCTCATGGACAAATTGATGAAATACCTGCCTTACATCCTTGGTGGTGTAGCCATCGTTACGGCTGTTGGTATCATCATAATGAAACGAAAAGGTCGGGCAAGTAAAAAATAGGTATCACTGTCAGTGACCAACGGCTTCGATTTCAAGGGATCCGCGTAAGATACCCTCACCGGGAACGTGCCCCTTGCTCTTATTTTTTCTTTTTAAATCCCTCAAGTGTTACATTATTTAGCTCATTAGGCTTGAATGCTTGTTTTGAAAATAAAGGCATGCGCCGTGTCACAAAGTTTGATAACCACCTCGCGTGATTCCACGTGTGATGCCCGGGGAATCCTTTCACCAGTTCACGACACACCATTTGTATCCCTACGATGCCTATGAGAAACCCAAATGGAACCCGGTCGACAAGATACTTGGCAATCTTGGGTTGAAGCGGTTTGGCCTTGACATGCTTGCAGGATATTGCAGGAAATTTGCCAAGAATGCATGGGAGCTCCCCCCGTTCCAACCTGCAGCCGTGCCTGAGGGAAAGGTCTTGATAGATTTTCATACCCACACCAGGTTAAGCGATGGTGAGGGCACGTTCGAATCCATCCTCCAGCGCATCTCACGCACGGGAGTGGTTGACGGGATTGTCTTCACCAATCACCCGTTCACCCTTGCCAAGGATCGCAGGTCGCGGATACGAAATCCCAAGGTGATCAAGCAATCCTATCGTGCAGGAAACGTGGTTAAAGATATGAAGGAAAAGGGGCAACTCCCCGATACCTTCATGACCTTTCCCGGTAGCTGCGAGTTTGCTCCTGCAGGGACGCATGATTTCCCGCGAAAGGGAGTGGAAGTCATCGGGCTC
>WJJB01000132.1 GCA_014729935.1 Candidatus Bathyarchaeota archaeon
TGATCAAGGTTGATGATGACCTTGAAAAATGTCCAGTATGTGGAGAGGATATACCCCCACCAAAATTCTCGAGTGATGCCAAGGAAAAGGATGGGCCCGTGTCCCTGGAAAAGGTGATTTATGGAAGCGGGAAAGCAGGTAGGAAAAACGAATTGAGAGAGATCTGGAATGTCACCTTCATTTCATTTTTCCTGATGAGCATCCTACGGTGGATCTTCGTGCTTGGTGTCTCGGCGCTAATTGGTGATGAGGAGACATCTACCATCCCATTCAATCCAGTCGCGACATTCTTGAATAATACCATCATTGCTCTCATCGCCGTATACCCCGTGGTCTACCTGATCATTTCCAAGAAACCATTCGCCACCTTTGGGTTGACCGTTAAGGACGTGAGAAAATTCCTTTTTGCAATACTGGTTGGTCTTGGTTCAGGTATCCTGCTCTACCTGCTAGACGCTGGTAGTCAAATCATGAATGATGCCATTTATGTTGCAACTGGTTGGGAATTTTTCAACGCGAGTAATTCTGAACTTGCATCATTCTTGAGCGAGTCCTTTCTCAACAAGTTGTTTCTCTCGGTGGGATTCATTCTTTCATCAGCATTGCCTGAAATTCTACTCCGGGGCGTGATCCAGAAAAGACTGGAGGAGATCATGCTTGGGAAAGGCAAGGCTAAGAGTGAGCATGCCAAGGTGTTCATGTACTCGTTTCTCCTTACTTCATTCATATATATCGGAATTTATTTCACCCCGATGGTTATTTTTTTCTCACTCTTCTCAAATCTACTCCTAACCGCCTTGTATAAATTCGTGAACAGTGTGCACGCGTGCATGGTGGCTCAAATCATCTACGTGATCATTGCCGTTTTCCTCTTTTGATTATCGAACCTTCCAAGCAACCATGCCATGGATTACTTTAAAACCTCGTCAAGATATGATTTCAGTAGATTCGCGGGTACAATGGAGAAGAACAAGCTGGGATCGTTGTTCGATTTCAGCAAGATGTGATGTTGCAACATGCGTGCCAAGTAATTGCTGAACTCATCCACCGACGGTTCGATGTATAGCGTTTCACATGACATGTTGTAGAGCTCGCGTAAATCATCCCCATTCAAGTAATAATTCCCGCTTGACATGAAATGAGTCGTGATGTTATCCAGGAATAATAGCATGGAAATCGTCGCTTCTTGCATGAAATCCACTAACTCGAATTCGCTGTAGCTTAAATTTGGTAGCTGGTGCCTGATGGCATGTTGAATGATTTCTAGCGATATATCTTCCCCATGTCCATCGCGAAGGCGGGGATAGAGATGTTTCAAGATGGCAATGCATGGTCCCGGTCTCGAGGTGTCGAACTCGACAACGGTATCGGTGATAAACTTGGGGATTGAATTATCCTGGTCCAGAAACGCTTTTTGGTATCTTTGTTCCACGATGGTATTGAGATCACCAAGTGAATACACATCCAAGTTCAAGCACATGTCCACGTGTTCCAAGAATTGAAAGCTATTACCCACGCGAGACGTGAAAACCAGGTTTATTCCGAGACATTTCAGGTTGACGAGTAACTTGTTGAAAAAGCGTATCGGGATGAAATCGCTATTGGAAATCAGTATGTTATAACATCTATCCGTGTGCCTCCTGAGATAATGATAGATGATGTTCCACGCATCCCTCGTACTCGAAAAGACTGGCTTGGTATCTGCCATCGGGATCTTGAGTTTCGAGGTGAAATCCATCAACAATTGTTGTTCGTCTTTATCCCAGCAGTTGAGCGTGAAAAAATTCATATTCGCCTTATTCGCGGTATGCTTGGTCTTGAGATCTATCAAGACTTTGCGGGACATGGTAGACTTACCCAAGCCCCGTAATCCTTCAACCATGATGGCACTTCCATATCTATCATCGCTCATTTCATTATCACGAAGGGAAAAATTCTCTAACAGGAAACCACTGACGAGCTTCATCTCCCTCTGCCGGCCAATTACCATTTTTGGAACGTGATCCTGATCGAACAAGCACCTGTATGCTTCGATGTTGTTTACAGCCATTTCAGTGTAGAATTGCATGTAGCTATTTAAAATCCGAGAGAGAGAGGTGAGTGGAATAGAAATTGGCACCCGGGAACCTGTAAGGTGAACATAAATCGCGCACATCATGGTTTGGCACCATGGTGATAGCTGGGATGCAATACTCACCTTTGCAACATATCGGTCCCGTGCCCTCCTGTAATTGCGCGTGGCACGCGTTATCTTTATAAAGTATCGGGGCGTCATCTCTAGTACCGGCTTCCGTTCCCTCGACGACGCCACGTTCGATGGTAAAATGGCTGATAGCTCGTGAAACATTGATTAGGATTTCCATGCAATCACGCACCGCCAAATGGATGCCATTGCATCGAAATCAAATCTACCACGTTCCTGCACGTGTGGACAGGTGAATAAAAAATATGTTTCCATCATTGGAAGTATTAGCATCTCGTGGAGGGGAGTGCGAACGAAATCGGGTGAAGCGATAATCATGACGGGAAAATACTTGGAATGCGATCTATGCGAGGGTGAATGCCCAGAGGAAAAGATTGACTTGGTGTTCGATGATCCAGAGTTTACCAAGTCTTTCGTGGATAACATGATGGCTTCCAAGATGGATGAGGTCGTAAATGATTGTTACTTGATGGCGGAGGTCATTAGCGGTGCATCTAATAACAAGGAAATAGCGGAATTCGCGTTTTGCCTCTATGTGCATCTGTCCCATCTCATTGAAATTGAAGATTCAAAAAGAATCGAAATAGCCAAGCAATTCAAGAAAGCTTTCAAGGATTTCGGTGAACAAGCAGCTAGCACCAGGGAAATCGCTAAATCTAAGGAATCCAAGAACCATGGTGATTGGATTGATATCCAAGGAAAGCCGAAAGCCATCACGCGAGAAAAGGAAGATGACTTCTTGAAACAATTAGATGATGAAATCGCTGAAATCGAGGAAATCAGTGATAAAGTAAATGAAATGGTTAAATCACCACCTTCGCAGCAACCAGTGGACCTGAAGCCAGTTATCAGCAAGATACCAGGTTCGAAGATCATTCACCCAGGCATTCCCGCGACAAAACGGAAGAAGCCATCCAAGACACCCCCCCTTGGAAGCAAGGACAATCCCATAAAGTTAACCGAGGAGATGCTCTCCGGAGTGGTTTCCGACGAGGACCTGGCTAAGGTGGAGATGGGGATCAAGGTAAAACGGATTGATATCCACCAAAACCAATTCAGGCCAGAGCAGGTCATGGGAAGGGGTGCACGGCAAGCCCAGGGACAAGTGGAGGGAACAAAAAATACCGCCCGGACACCCAAAAGGCCATCAGACGAGTCCAGAAGGGAATATATCTCGAACGAGTTATTCAATGCCTTCAACAAGGCAAAAAAGCAAGGAACAGAACCAAGGCTTGAGTTCGCACTAGATTCGAAAAAGAAGAATGGGGATTCCGATGAAAATGATCGAGAAGGGCCTGAAAGTGACAAGAACGTGGTTAAACCATTCTTGGATTTTTCCATCGATGGAGAAACTCCAGCGGGGATGGATGGTAAAGAAAAAGCCGCCATGGATGAAACCACTTGCAGCAAGTGCGGGGCAAAAAATAAGGTGATGAATCGATTTTGTTCCAAGTGTGGTAAAAAACTATAGCAGTGCCTTCATCCCGCACAGGAGGAAAGTGAGCAGGGGCGCGTTGATAACATTATCAGCGATTGGTGGGGACAAGTAATCGATTACCATGAATATTGCAGCGCCGAATAGCGCAAGGAACCAACCTGCGAAGAACACGGATACAACAAATGCCGTCACGAGACCAGCGATCAAACCTTCGACGGTTTTTAATTGGCCATGGGGTCTCTTTATTTCGTGTTTACCGTATGTCTTCCCGATGATCGCAGCCATGCCGTCTGCAACGGTAGACATCATGATCCCAGCGATTGCCATTTCCACGGATGTACTTTCGAGGGGTTGAAAGGCAATTCCGATGATCCACGCAGAAGTGGCTCCAATTGCGATGAATGTCTCAGGGCCAGGAACCCCAATCTCCTTTTCCCTGAGAATTTTACCTGCTCTCGCCTCTATCAGAGATATCAAGCTATATTGTTCGCCGAATAACACCCGGGGAATGTCTACACAGGAAACGAAGATTACGGTGGCAATCAATGCAAAGAGCGTTAAGTAAATCCCCGCTTCTCTCGCATTTTCAAATTCCACGATATATTCCACCGGCCCCCAGAGCGTCTTGTATGAATCCCCAGCGATCTCGATGGCTTTATCCACCAGGGGTGCAATCAATGGCCCCACCACGTAGAACGCCAAAATGACCAAGAATCCCGCCAAGTGAAATGCTTTCCGTATCCACTCGTGATGCGATTCCAAGCCGTCAAGCGTGTCTTCTTGCTTGCCATTTTGCACCTGCTTCCCATTCCTTCTGGAATTAGCCGGTTGCACTTCATGGCCTTCCTTGCGCTTCACCCGCAGGGCATGGATGATGGCAAGGGTAAAGCAAGCGATGGACCACCAGCTCATGAATCCAATGTAAGGATACGGGATGAGCCTTGAAGCGAACACGTGAATGGCAATATAAAATGAAAGCAAACCCGTTGCCAAAGAGGAGGACCAGCTGTACGGGTGATTCGAACGGTGTTTCCACGATGCATAAAGGAATACCAAAGAGAAAAACAATACCTGCAATACCAGAACGATATTGTATATCAACGGTAGCAGGAACATGTGCCTTAGACCTTCGCGGGATTCAACGAACCTTGAGGGCGTACTTACCAGGTTCCGTGATATTGAGACGCTTGGCTATTTCTGACTTCTCGGGATCGATGATGATGATGATGGAAGTGAAATCATCGCTTAAGGTGTGCGTCTTGCAACTGGGACATACTGATGAACCCGTGCTTATCAACCGGCAAGTGCGACACGCGCGTTCTTGGACCACTCGTTTTCAGCTCCTTATTTTTTCTTTTTCTTCGATTTCTGGTCCTTCTTCTCCCGAACGGGACCACCCTCCAAGTCCTCATCGATCCACTCCAATTTCCCGAGAAACGCACGTCGCATGGTAAGTCCTAGCTTCCCTATCTTGTTACCCCGGGCTGAGGAAATCGCCACGATGCGCGCACGCACGCTATCTCCCGATTTCAGAATGCGGGAGGTCTCTTTACCTTCCAAGTACCCACCCTTGGGATTATAGTTGATGAAATCATCGGTAACTTGCGAGACGTGACATAATCCATCGGTGGGTCCCAGGCGCACGAAAACACCAAAATCCACCACTTCAACGACTTTTCCTTCGACGATCTCGTTCATTTCCGGCCTGAAGATAAGTAATTGGAACGTGCATCTCGTGAAAATACCCTCCTCTCGAGGAATTATCTTCCCGAGCTCAATATCTAAAATGTCAACAACAGTGACAACGTACCCGATTCCCTTCAGGACCGAATCCTCGTAATCTGCCTTGATGATTTCCTTGGCCTCATACTTGATATCTTTCCCGAACGCAGATGGATGAATGCGAATGGTATCCTTGAGGGTGATTAAATAGTACATCGCGTACTATTGAAGTATCTCTACTTCAAAAAATTTCCCATCCTTGCGCCATGTAATTCCTTTGCGTATTATCCAGCAGGGAGAAACGCGTGAAAATGGGGGGAGGGGCAGGGAGACCCTACTCGATGCCCAGTGCTTCAAGAAGCTTATTGGGTTTTGGCCGATGGTATTTCAATCCAATTTCCTCGGAAGAAGCCCCTAACGCTAATGCAATCAGATCAGTGATGTAAAAGACGGGGAAGGAGAACTTCTCCTTGAACATCTTTCGCACGTTTCTCTGGCCGCCTTCAAGCATCTGGTAGCAACTCGGGCATACCACGCAAAAGCATTCTGCACCTGCTTCCTGCGCGCTGGTATACTTCCGGTAGTTCATCTTGGTGGCGATATCATCCGAGGCATTTGCCACGCCAGTTCCACAACATAGCATCTTCTCGCTATAATCAACGCTTTCAGCACCCAGGGCACGGACGATTTCATCTAGCTTTCGGGGTTGGATCGGATCGTCGAACCCGATCAATTCACTTGGCCTGATGAAATGGCACCCATAATGAACTGCCACCTTCAAGCCAGTAAGAGGATGCTTCACCAAGGATTTCAATCGATCGATGCCGACTTCCTCGTGAATCACTTGTGCGAAATGGCGAACTGTCTCTATCTTGCCAGCAAACTGCTTATCTACCTTGATGAGATGCTCGTTCACCTCATCCCGCAAGTGAGCATCTTCCTTGAGTTTCTGGTTCGCACTTTTCAGGGAGAGCACGCATCCGCTGCACAAGCCCATGATCTCTGTCTCGGGCATTGCTTCGGCAACAGTGACATTTCTCGATGCCAAGGTGATCCAGGTTTTCTCATCGACTGAATTGATGCCAATCGGATCCGGGCAGCAAGCCGCACCCTTCATTGGATTCAAGTGGATGTTCAATAGCTTGCAGGCAACTTTAGCAGATTTTTCTATAAACGGGATACGTGCAGGAATCACGCACCCCAAGAACAGGGCTTTATCGATTTGCGGGGATGTTGCTTCAGTCATGTTCAATCAATCTCCATCTTCACCATTGTCATCAAAACTGGTAACGATTTCCTTGAACCCGGTTGATTCCATCAAGACTTGCAATTCCTCCACAGGAACAACCACGTTCTCATCAAGTTCCTCTTCCAATTCCAAGTCACGCCTTCGCCTGAGAATGGAATCCATGAAGGGCACGGACACCCCGTTTTCCCATACACTCCTTGCTTGGTCCTTGTAGCGCTGGGGGGCCTTGCCTGCCTTCACGGCCATGTTCTTCAATATGGTGAAAATCTCGGTAAGCACCACGCCTTGGGGACAGGATTCATCGCATGTGTCACACATTGTGCACAACCACAAGGTTGGGTCATTAATCAAACTCTCCTTCATACCAAGTAACGATCGCTCTATGATCCTGCGAGGGTTATACCGGCCACCAGTTTCCTTTGATACGGGACAGCTTCCCGTGCACGTGGCACATTGGTAGCAGTAGGACAGGGTTTCAGAACCATGTGTTTGCAGAAGCAAGTTCCGAAAGGTGAAATCAATCGTGCTAGCCATTATTGCTCACGGATCAATAACTGGTGGTACATTAAAACCTTTGATTTTCTTTTATAATGATTGCTGGAGGGAGGGATCGAGCTTGAATCGCTTGATTCCTGGCAAAAATGTTACGTGTCCCTGCTTTACAAGGAATTCGAGTGTCGATTCCAGCGTGGTAAGATCAAGTGACTTGAATCTCTTCATTCGGGTTAGATCTTCGAGAAGCAATCCATCTTCGTGAATTGCTAGCAATATCAAGATTTTCGAGGCTAGATCAGGTACGAGATCAACCACCGCTTCCAGCCGTTCCAATAAATCCAGCTTTTCACCTTTCAACTCTTGGATTCTCTGGCCGAAATTGATCATGACCATCTCGCTGGTGGATAATTTTGCTTGTAGTAGCTCGAACGCATCGTGAAGTTGCTGGATCACCACATCTTCGTTCTCGCCCTCCATGGTATCCAGCATGGGAAGAAGAAACTCGCCGAGTTTCCGAGCTTGGTCCACGAAATCTCCAGACGTTTCGTGATCTTTCAACACCACCACAAGCGCTTTCTGAGTGGGTTTATCAAAGTAACTCACTGCTTTGAAATCCTTGTCTTCCAGCACCAACCAATTCGAATCTTGATTGAACTGGTGGCTTACCTCAAGGGATTGAATATCATCCAAGTCCACCATGAGATCCAGTGGATATGCATGGGATACTACCGCACCTTCCAACATATCCCATTCCAAGATGAATAATCCCTTTGGCATCGATCATCGCGCCTCTTGATGGTTCTTGGTCAATATTTCCTAGTTTTTTACCACTTGCTGGTGTATGAACAATCCCACATGAATGGCGGGGCTTCCATCGAGTCCACCGCGGCTTCTATCACGCGCGGGACATCGTGTCGATGCAACCCTCGTGGGAAAATATTCTTGGGAGGTTCCCCGTTCACGGGGTGAACAACGCTTGTTCTGATCTCATTCCCATTTTTCTTATCAATGATATTTTATAAATCCATCGCGCTAGATGGCGATTCAGCACCCACGTGAATGCGGGGGGCTTCTCGCCAAGGAAGTTGAATCTAGAATACACGGAACATATGGCGATTTCACGCCAAACCCGGAAATCTTTTTTGCACCGATAACCGCAACTTAACCATGGCAAAACCAGACTACTCAATAGATGATAGAACATTGGCTGAACGGTCTCGCATCGAGGATAGAGCCTTGTGGCTTTATTTCCTTTTCAAAGAGATGGAGCAGGAAATTGGGATCGAACGAGCCGAGCAAATTGCTCGGCAGGCGGTTTGGAAGTATGGCGAGCTCAAGGATGACAGGGTTGGTAATCCAAGTACACCGGACGAATTCATCGATATGCATGCCAAGGGATCTAATCCCGCGGTCTTCGAGAAGGAAATCCCTGGAACCGAGGGAGAAAGTACTGAGAGAAAATTCAGGATGCATTACTGCGCGTTGAAAACTGCGTGGGAGAAGGTGGGTGCCACCGGAGAGGAAATCGATCTCCTGTGTGATATTGCCATGGAAGGAGATCGTGCCAGGTCGAAAGGTGGCTTGGATATCGAGGTAACCAAGCGCATGTGTGACAGGATCCAGAAGCCAAGCTTTTGCGAAGTCGTGATACGTAAGGTGGATGATGAGTGACATGTACGAGGAGAAGAACATGGAACGGATTTCAATTACTGTTCCACAACAGTTTCTCGAGGAATTTGACAGGTCACGCATCGAATTCGGGTACTCGAAACGGTCCGAAGCAATAAGGGACGCCATGAGGAACCTTTTCAAGAACGAGGCTAGCGCACGATCGGATGCCGAAGTGAATGGATTCGTGATCATCGCATATAACCATCACCAGCGTGGGTTATTGGATGAATTGACCGAGATCGAGCATCAATCTCACATCCAGATATTTTCCTCGATGCACATTCATGTATCGGAACATAATTGTTCCGAGGTCATGGCTGTAAAGGGAAAAGCTGGGGCCGTGCACGAATTCAAGAAACGTATACAAACCATAAAGGGGATATTATTCTGCGAACTCGTGGTGTTATACACGTTTCCCGCAACGCCGGGGGAACCTGGAAGCAAGGATGGAAGCCCCCAGCCCCCGCACTTGCACCCGCATGGATGATCGGGAAAGCAGGTAACACGATCAAAATGTTATCACAACCTTGCCCTTTCCATCCCCCCCCACGTGCCCGTTCACGATGAGCTTCTTGGACTCCTCATCGTAAGACATCTCACCATTGATGATCTCTCGGGGCTTCTTGGTGCTGTATAACATTAACGGGACTGGTTCATCGGGTAGGTTGATCAAATCCACTTCAATCATTTCCTGTTCCTTGTTCACGCGTATATCCGGTACTTGCTTGTTGGAACACGTCACGAACTTCTCGTAATTACCCAATAGATATACACCATCCAGCAATTCCTCGCACAGTATGATAAGCTCGTGCCGAGCCCTGCCCAAGTTGAATTCCATTGCTTGATCGACCCGTTCCAATATCGTGAACTCCCTGGTCGAGAAGGTGAACGCGGCGTGCTTTCCCTCCAGTTGTAAGTCTTCAAGAGTGACTGTCTTATCCCTCACGCGCCTTGGCCACATGTTCATGATCGACACGTAATGCCACGTAATGCCGCTTGGCTTCTCACTGCTCGCGAGTGTGATGTAATATTTAGCATGTTCCATGAACATGAGATCTACAGGAGTGGCGGGAGCGTCTGGTTTCAAGAGCAACCCGTCCGACCTGCAGGTTTTCATCAGTAATTCAACATCTTCATGACCAATTTTATCCCCAGGTGAAACGGGACCACCAGATAGGTTTGCAACGAGGCATTCCAATTCCGGGCGGCGTTCCTTGTAAAAGAAATCGTGTTTGGGACCGGAAGAGCTGTAAAACACGTCCTTGTGGGGCCACAAGCCGATTGCCTTGCATAGGATGGAAGTTACCGTGAAATGCGGGACATACCACCGCCGTGGCCATACCCCGCTATGATCATCACTCGCCCTTGCCTGGGTAACGTTTGGCAGCTTCACGGTTTGCATCATGAAGCATGCTGGTGCCATGCAATATTGCAAGGTCATTCCTTGTCGTGCGGCACCTGCTGCCATTTGTGTTGTCCAATTTTCGGCAAAGTCCACCGTAGATTTCATCACGTCGATGGAATTGTATTGATATGATAGCCAGTCTTGCAGGTAACAGCTCAATCCCCATGCCTTGGATTTCTCGAAGAGATCGTTCCAGAAATCCTGGTGCTTGGGAGCGGCGAACAACCTACCATCCACGACGAAATCATACTCTTCAACGTAATGGGACTTTGGTGAAAACCACCGGCTATGGCACATGAGGGGCAAATTGTCCAATTGATCCCACACGTATTTCAACCCGTGGGGGAAGACGTTTTCCTTTGGTGGTTCCCCCCAATGGAGCGCTGAACCAAATAGGAAAATCTTGAGGAACCCTGGTAGCTTTTCAAAGGTCTTGGGATACCACCAGCTATCTAACTCGTAATATCCGAAAGGCAAGCCTATTTCCTTGTGATGTTGCCGCAGGGCAATCATGGTATCCTCGTAATTCTTTCTCCAAGCCGTGCGATAGTAATAATACGCGCCGTTATCCGTGTTGTAACCAAGGTATGCCGTGATGGGATTCCCGTAGGGGTCCTTGATCTTGCCCCCACCTTCAGAAGTTTCATGGTATTTCCTGAACAATGCACCCCATTGTTCCATGGAATCATTGATTCCCCTTCCAAAATACAAGATTGACTCGAGAACGAAATCCGAGGATACACGTTCCACAGACCCTGCGATACCACAACCCATCTTTAAATGTTTATCGCCAAGCACGCCAGTAATGAAGAAATGATCAAGCGAGGAAAATACAAACGTGTTCAGCTTGTTGTCATATAGCACCACGGGTGCAGCAGCAAAATCGAAATGCATGCGGGGAGGTGCGAATTTGCCATTTTCCCATGTCAACACGTGCTCGTTAGCACTTTCATTCTTGAAATGAGGAAATACTACTTTTGGCTCCTTGAATTTCCCGGGTTTCGTGATCTCGTGATCCCAATCCAAGGAAAGCTTGAAGTTGATAAATGGCTTGTCTTTTCCCACTAGAATAGCGCAAATGATTTGTTTTTCCGTCCCTGGAATCTTCCACGTGATCCTTGTTTCGGTGGTGGCACCCATGGGTGTCACCGTTTCAATGCCTTCCTGCTTGCCAATGATATCAAGTTGCGTGATTTTCTTGCCAGGGATGGCAGCATACACCTTCCCATCATGCTCGATCCGGGGTTGGCAGGATGTCAAGTACTTGTTTTCACCGAATTGGATGTCGAATACCCCTGAATTTTCTTGGAAAATAATGCGGGGCATTTCAAATTGCGAATAATCTGTCTCTGGTCTCTTTTTGCGTTTATCCCTGCCATGAAGGTACGTGACCGCCTTCTTACCCGTCAAGGCAAAGGGAATTCCTATGGTAATGAAGAAGAAATTAAGTGCTCCCA
>WJJB01000133.1 GCA_014729935.1 Candidatus Bathyarchaeota archaeon
GCATCATGCGAGAAAAAACAAGAGGATTGTCGATCAAGGTCGGTGCACTTCTTATCGTGGTGATGATGTTCATCCCATTCATCAATTCATTCATTCCTGCTACAACCAAAAAATCAGTCATTCCCGGTGGAACAAGCTTGGATACCAGTGATTTACCATCGATTTACACGTCCACCTTTACAGGTTCATCCACTCCTGGCAATATATCATGTTTTGTGACCAATATCACCAGCGCGAACCAAGAAGTAATTCTCAACAATTCGGAATCGGATGATACCAGGACCAAGATCCTGGATATTTCAAATTTTTCATTACCTGGATTCGAGCTCTACAAGGTTGATGTGAACGTGACGGGGAATAATGCCATCGCTCAGGATGATTGGAAGATCGTGGAGGATTCCTCGGAACTAGCTGATAAGTATATAACGGCAAATAGCTCGGGTGCAGAATACCAGATGATTGCGCAGGAAATAGACGAGACCATGCGTTACGAGCTCAAGGAGCTTTCAATGGATTACTTGACTATAACCTTGGATAGTGGAGTTTCAGGCCCGGCGGTGGAATTGTGGAACGCCACGTCGGGGACGGGTGAACCCGACACCATGGCATGGACCACGAGCATTCAACAAAACAACTCCACCCGCGCTTGGAGACATCATTCTCCCGGTTACACCATCAACGCGTCCCACTCTTCCAACAACACGTGGTTCGCGGTGTTGAATGGAACAGCATGGGGCTTGGATCCCGATAATACCGATTTCCTAAACCAACTGAGATGGTACAGGCGTGGATTTGATAATGGTGGCTGGACGAAGACATACGGTTCAGGATGGTTCAAAGAACCCTCGGTTTTCTTCTTGAAATACAAGCGCCTTTACCTGAATGATTCTAATGACAACAACAGGACTTTCACGCCATCTGGAGCATACATCAGGACCAATGGTACGCTTTTCAATAGTTCCGGACAGGTTTCAATTTCTGGTAACAACATTTCTGCTCTTGAATTTAGCTCAAATACAACCTGCCTGGCGTTTAATGTATCAATGAAATTGCATTACCAAGAAACCGTGAACACCACCATTGAGTTCAGTGCAGACGGGAGCTCGGTAATTAATTGGACAATTACGACAGATTCACCCGTGACCTATCCATCAGGAACGAACACAGGTCTTTTCATGAATGCATCAATTCCATCCAATTGGGACACGTGGGGCTTATTCAATGCAACCAGCATACCTGGCTTGACGGGTGCGGATAATTTCACCAGTTACACGGCGGGAGCTTCGGTTATAACCATTACAAGCTTTCCATCGGGACATTACTGGGAAATTCGGGCAAATTCCACCAATCAAATCACAACCATTCGGGAACTGGAAGGTATTACCGAGGTTACCAGCGCGAATATCACCGATGTGATAGGATTTGAGGTTGATCTAGCAAGTGCACAATCTAATGGCAATCTCACGTTGGGGGTATATTATCCATCCATCTTGAACAATTCATTAGCATTCAGCAGCTACAACGATTCCATCCTCACGCCCGCTACTACCGTCACCTTCTCTAATGATTGGACCATTCCTGAGTCACCATTGGGGATTTTCAGGGTGCAGGCAAGGTGGAACATCAGTAGCGATGTTGGATTCCTTGATGAAACGTTTACCGTGGTGGATGAGATTGCCCCGGTTACTTCCATGAATTGGGACACGTCCCCCGATGGGAATATCACGATTCCAACAATCTTCACGTTGAATCCGATAGATGTGGGTTCGGGTGTAGATAGCACTTGGTTCAAGGTAGATAACGGTACCTTCGACACGGGGTTCATGGAATATAATGGATCCTTCACATTCGGATCTGTTGGGATTACCTACAATGGATTGTATAACTTGTCGTGGTACTCCATCGATAATGAAGCAAATAACGAGATTACCCAGATGCAGGAATTTAACCTCACGAGATTCACGCAATTAAACATAAATGAGATAATCCAACCAGGTTACTCCTACAATGATCCAATTGCACCGTATATCGCCGTGTACGGCTCGAACGTGACATTTGATTTCAACTTCCAAGAATCCAATGGCACGGCAATAGAAAATCCTGCATTCCTAAATATCAGCATGGAAAACGGCACTGGGATGGAGCTTTTCAATAGTTTCACGACGGTGAGCCCTGGCAGGTACAGGATCGAAGTCAACTCATCCGGATTTAACGTGGGAACCTATGATTTCAACATTTCCGCATACAAGGCTGGATACCATGTGTCCAAGCTATCATCATCCCTCGAGATCATTCCTGCCAACGTGTCCATGTTTTTCATCGAGAGAATTCAAGGTGATGATCCACTTACTTACTTGAGCGAATCTGATGTATGGCGTGGATCCATCAAGAATGACCTGCAGATTGTGATTTCCGTGAACCATGGATTGAGCAATGCCTCCATCACCTTTGGAACGATCAACATGACTTACAGGTTAGGGACGACCGTGTTCTATACAGTAACCGTGACTGATGCTGATGACGGTTCTGTAGATGGACTGTACAATATCACTCTCCCTGGGTCCGTTCAAAAGGAGGAGGATGCTCGTCTCGTGTTTCAATGGATTCCGGGAACAAGTAATTATGATAGCACGGATCCGGCTAACGATGACTACATCATGGTTGTTCGTTTCAATCCGGTGGTGGAGAGTATCAAGTGGGTCCAAATGATCATCCTTATTGGTTTACTTGCTGCCGTCCCGCTAAGTTATTACGCCATTGACAAGAAGATAATCAAACCTCGGAAGTTGGAAAAGCAAAACTTCTTGGCGAAAATATCATCTGCATTTGAAGATGCAGCAAATATTCAGCACGTGCTTATCATCCACAAGAACTCGGGCACGTGCTTATTCTTCAAGTCATATGGCAAGGAAACCATAGATCCCGATCTCATCAGTGGGTTTCTCAGCGCTGTGCAATCTTTCGGGCAGGAACTAAGTGGTAGCAAGTTCTTGGAAGAACTGAAATATGGTGATTACCAGATCGTTCTCGGTGAGGGTCAATA
>WJJB01000134.1 GCA_014729935.1 Candidatus Bathyarchaeota archaeon
GAAAACTGGCTTCGATGGCCAAACAAGGCTCATTCAAGACGAAGCAACATTTAGGCTATCCATCAGGGGAAATCAGGATTACCCACCGGAACCGTGACAGGTTTGAGATGATTTGAATTGTTACCCGGGAGGGCCTGTACTTCAGCCATTTGCTCCACGACCTGCATGTCAGGGCCAAGCACTTGGAGGGCTCTTCCCGCCCATGAACCCTTCGAGGATGGTTGGGAGGCTTTGGATGCGGCAGCATCCTTGGATTCTTTCACTTGTTGCTTAATTGCCCGGGACTCTCTTGTTATCAAATGTTCTCATTCGCGAATCGGCATGCATGCGAGTTTCCCGCGTTTCTTAACGAAATGAAACCCAATCCCCTCGTTCTCGATTTACCATGCGGGATTCGGCGTATGGGATAAATACACCTGCTTTCGTGGCTTTTTCATGATTTTCATGGTATCCAAGGCACTCGATTCGGCGGAGATTCCCTCAACCGTGGCTCCGTGGAATGGCTTGTGTTTCATGCATGTCTAATGTTCACCTTCCCTTCAGGTGATTTCTCTCGCATCCAAGGCAACATCCTTTTCGTCCATCATCAAATTCGAAACCAGCTATATTCCTTAAAGCATGGATAGCCTTATTAGTCTCAAGAGAAGCTTTCCATCATTGAAGATTGAAACCAGCGAGAAAAATCCTGTAACCCGTGGCATTGCACCAACCACAAATCCATCGTGGCACATCGGGCAGGATTTCGTGAGTGTCTTGAAATCGAAACCAAGCGGATCCAATTCGTGGTGATGCACGTGGAAATCATGATCGTTGAGGATAATACCTCGTTATGCTTCCTTTACCAAACATTCCTTGATGAGATCGGCCATGATGTAATTATCATGGAGGATGGCCAAGAAGTCATCGAGTTCTTCAAGAACAGCCATCAAAAACCCGATATCATCATCATGGATCATCATATTAATGGTGCCGATGGCTTATCTGTTATGAAGTTCATCTTGGCACATGATCCTGAAGCACGGGTTATCTTTGCCAGCGCGGATGCTACCATCATGAGAGAGGCACTTGAAATTGGTGCCGTTGGCTTCCTCCTGAAACCTTTCCTTCTCAAGGAGTTGGAAGGCATCCTCCAGGAACAAGAACTTCGTTAACGCAATGGATCGCGAGCACCGGGTTCCCTGGATCATCTTCAGCATTTTTTGCTAAATTCCGGGAGAAACCGCTAGATCACCCGACCTATTTGAACCACCTTCATCACCGAATACAAACCGGTGTCGGGGATATGCAAGATTCCAGATGAGATTCGATCGCCCTTCTCCCGATACTTCTGAAGGCCATGGTCTTCTTTTGCAAGAAAAGATTCTCCTATTGTTCGAACAAATGCCCCTGACTGGTGCTGTCCAAGCCATGTTGGATGAATGGAGGGAAAAATTGGGAGCTTGCCACGCATGCAATATAGAAAAGCAATTCCATTCAATTTTAACATATAACAGCAAAAAACTTGAATCTCCTCTTCCTAAGTTAAATGGATTCAACATGAATACACGAAAAGCAATATTCGCTGCTGGATGCTTCTGGGGCGTCGAGGAAACGTTCAGGCACTTGGAGGGGGTCGTGAACACCACTGTTGGATACACGGGAGGTACAACACCCAATCCGACATACAAGCAAGTTTGCACGGGAAAAACTGGGCATGCCGAGGCCGTTCTCGTTGAATATAATCCAGATATGATCAGTTACGAGCAATTACTTCAAGCATTCTGGAAGTGTCACGATCCGACGCAAGTCAACCGTCAAGGCCCTGATGTGGGCACCCAATACAGGTCCGCCATCTTTTACCATGATGAGCAGCAACGCAAGCTGGCGGAAGCATCTAAAAAGAATCTCGAGAATAGTGGCCGGTTTACCCGCCCGGTGGCTACCCGAATCGTCCCAGTGGAACCTTTCTACAAGGCAGAGGAATATCACCAGCAATACTTGGAAAAGAATGGCAGGTCCCATTGCGTCACGTTTCTTGGTTTTTAAGTTGAAACAGCTTGGTCATCTGTCTTTCATCTCCATTCCAACTTTTTTTCAATAATGCCCCTGCTCGGTCCACTTACCTATAAGGTCCCCCCGCATTCCGTGCAGATGGGCTCAGACACATCCACCAATGCCCTGCAGTAAGGGCACCTAACCTTGACGATTTCCTTGATGATCACTTTCTCTGAAGATTTACTACCCGGTTTTTCTGCATCACCGGTTTCCTCCTCATCATCCACTGCGCGCATCAGGTTATCTGTGTTCGATAGCTCCACTTGCCGCAATCGCTTCTTGATGTAGGGCACAAGCGTGTCGGCTTTCCCGCTTGCATAAATACAAATCCCGATCATGAACGCAGCTCCTGCACCCATGCCGGCAAACAACGCACCAAGAAAGCTACCGATGTGAAAGCCGGTGTATAATCCCCCTCCACCTGCTCCTACCACCACTGCCGTGATGGCAAGACCAATTGCAATGCAAAATAGGACTATTGAGATATCATGGATCTTTTTTTTCCTTAGTTCGTACTCTTGTTTGAATTTCTCGACAAGCTCCTTTTTCTTTTCACCTTGTTCCATCGTTCTCACCTTGTTTCATGGGGTTCTTGTATGGCTTCTAGCTTGATCTTCACCTTTCCAAGGATATCACGGGGGAATAATCTGATTTCCTTGCGGGAAGTCCACCAAATTCACTGAAATTGCAGGGGAATATTAAATGATACATTAGAAGGATACATTGGGATTACAGGCTCGCGCCGCATTCCGGGCAAATCGATTCCGACACGTCGACAAGCGTGTTGCAATACTTGCATCGCACTTTCACGATCTCCTTCACGATCACTTTTTCCTTTACTGGATCCCTCGGTATCGAATCGCCATTACCATATTTATCATTGATTGCATGGTAGAGTTTCTCAGGATTTTCCAAGTCCATCTGGCGTAGCCGTTGCTTGATGAAGAGTACGAGATTGTTTTGTTTGGAATGTACCAATAATATAAACCCGAGAAAGAAGCAACCAAATGCACCAAAAACCGAGAGCCCTGCAATGGTTCCAAATCTCATGAAATTATTGGACGAGAAATCTCCGAATGCATTCGAGCTAATGGTGAATGAGATCCCCGCAAGAACTCCCAAGCCAATGCAAATGCAGAAAAGAAGGATCGAGACGTTCTTGAACATCCTCATCCTTTTCTCGTATTGCAGTTTTAAATTCTCAATGGTTTCTCTTTTCCCATCCATGTCTCCTTGGTTCTCCATTATGGTACAACCTGTAATTTTACAGCGATCATGATAAAAAACAACCGGGTGAAAATAAGGATTGCTTCCCATATATAACACCCGTATCACGCGTGTGATGCCCCGCGTTCCACCCGTGGCACGCCTCATGGACCCGGGAGATTATTGATTGTTCCAAAAATGGAATAAATGACATGCGTCCCGGGACCATGTCTCATTCCCCCCATGGAACGTGGCATGTCCTGTTGATCTCACCAAGAGTTAAAAGTAAGGAAAGGAAAAAAAAATGGATCGGGATAATCAATCGTCTTCCTTGAGCTCCTGCAATTTCTTTTTCATGGAAATCCTGGATCGCTTTTGACCCATGGCGGCACTGAAGGATTTCGGTGCACGGTTCACCTTTTGCTCCTCGAACTCTGCAATTTGCTCCATCTCATCATCAAGGAAAGCGAGAGATTGTGTCACATCCTCATCGGCATCCATTTCCGCCACTTGCGCACGCACTTCTCCCAAGACTTGCTTGGCTTTTTTCACATCTCCCTTGCTATAAGCATTCCCTGCTTTTTGGATGTTCATCACGGTCATGGGCTTTGGATCGTATTCCTTCC
>WJJB01000135.1 GCA_014729935.1 Candidatus Bathyarchaeota archaeon
AAAACAAGTTTACGCCTTGATCTTCTTCGATTTCCTGAAAACCACGAAGAGCACGGCAAAACCGGTAGCGCCAACAATGATCAACGCGGGATATCCTGGAATTTGACTTCCTACGAACGTGGCACCAAACTGGGTCGTGACGTTCTGGACATCTGTTTCACCCGTGGGATCTCCCGATGGCATCTGGTAGGACGCGCCATCGTCGATTTCACTCGGTTGGATGAAAATCCCACCAATGTAATCCACGTACAGAAAGAAAAGACCAAGTAATCCCTCAACGAGTGCTATTTGAGCTTCAAATGCAGTATCTATTGCAGATTCAAGCATTGTTGCCCAATCGTTCGAAATCGTGAAGGAAAAGGTTAGGATGATGAAATTTTGGTCCTTGCTAACGATAATGTAATCGCCGCCAGTAAGGTTTACTTCAAGTGATGTTTCGGTGGTACCGATCGTGTCGGTAATATCCGTCACGTAGGTACTATTCACCATGACAAAAACCAGGTAGTCCCACCAAGTGTTTCCGCTAAACCCGAGCATGGCCAGCAGATCCCTGATGAAGCTTGGTATATTCTCATTCAATATCGTGTTATTCCCCAGGTCAAATACCGTAGCACCGACGACTGCAGTGAGTTCAGTCTCGTTTTTCACCCAGATTTGGGTTCCCATCTCGATACCCGGATCTGTCTCATTGAAAGGATTATCGAGGGTCCTGGTTTCATTATATATGCAATCATAACCAATAACATCCCCGGGATCGGGCATGTAATCCATGATGGCACCTGACGCGCTGCCTGAGAGGAAAGCAAAACCTAACACGCCAATGCTAAATAGAGCCAGTATTTTGTATTTTGTTTTCAAATATCGTCACCAATTTTTTTCTACAATGGGTAAACAACCCACGGGATGCCTTGCAGGTGAGTTAATAAAAAATGAATGGTTTGACCTTGAAAGAAAACAAGATTCAACACTTTTTTTTCATGCGAATACTAAAACACTAGATATCAAGGAATGGGAGTGCATAGATGATCTCATCGATGATTTTCCTGCCGAGCTCCATGCCTTGCTCGAAGTACTCTCCTGGAAGGATTTTCATGTACGAGTCCATCGTGAATTCAAAAATGTTCCGCAGCTTTATGTTTTCCTTCACGAGCTCCACGACATTGGTGATAAATTGCATGATCTCGTTTTCGTTTGTTGAAAGACTCATGGTGCCCAACTCCTAAAACACTTCCCAACGACCACATCTATCTCCCCACCGGGCGACGATTTCCTTGTTCTCAGCCATCTTCACTTGAACCACCTCGCAGTTATTGGCACACCCGCCACAATTAAAGGTGGACGTCTCGAACTCGATATCATGGACATCGAATCCCCTGAAATTGGTCTTGTATCCGGGATTTTCTTGGAAGTGCTCCTTGGCGAGGATTGCAGCGCCAATTGATCCCATGAGCAGGAAGTGCTTGGGAACTGTTACTTCCTCCTTGAGGGATTCCTTGAATGCTTCCACGATACCACTATTGGCAGCCACCCCGCCTTGAAAGATGATGGGTGGTTGAATATCCTTCCCCTTGCCAACGTTATTGAGGTAATTCCGCACGAGAGATTGGCTCAAACCGCCGATGATATCCTCCTTTGAATATCCCATCTGCTGCTTGTGGATCATGTCACTTTCCGCGAACACCGTACACCTGCCTGCTATGGAGACGGGTGTTTCCGAGCGCAAGGCATAATTACCGAATTCCTCGATCTTGATACCGAGCCTGGCAGCTTGATGGTCCAAGAAACTTCCCGTGCCCGCAGCGCACACCGAGTTCATGGCAAAGTCAACCACGATACCATCTCGGAGGATGATGATCTTGGAGTCCTGCCCCCCGATCTCGAGAATGGTCCTCACGTCGGGATGGTAAGATATGGCGGCAACGGCATGGGCGATGATCTCAGTCTTGGCGACATCACCACCGACAATGCTCTTGGTAAGGTACCTGGCACTTCCAGTGGTGCCCACCGCCTTTACTTGGATGGAATCCAACATGGATTCCTGCTCGAGCTCGTCTCTCATGCGCTTGATGCCGATTTTGACGTTTTCTATGGGAGAACCTTGATTTCGGAGCCATGTTGACTTGATCAAGTTATTACTTGGATCAACGAGAGCTAGCTTGATGGTCACGCTGCCAACATCAATTCCCAAGTATACTTCTTGCATGTCCATTCTTCCTGCTTTCGAACCATCTTCAAGCTCCATGCGGGTTTGGGTCATCTTGTTATCACAATTGTTGATCATTTATGTTGTTGCTGGTTGGCGAGGTAATCCTGCTTCTCGCTATCCATGAACGCGTTAAGTTTTTGCTTGTATTCATTTTTTTTCTTACGCTTGCCATGCATGAGATCCACCATGGCTTCCAGCCGGGTGATGAGTCCAGCTTCAGCGAGATTCTCGTCAAGTGACACGAACAATGGTGGAAGATCGTACTCCTTCAAGAGCTTGTTGGTGATGATGCCCCTTGCCGTGATCTCAGGCATGCAAGTAAACGGGTAAAGATGGAAGAATCCGTCATACCCATGTGTCGCTGCCCAGATATATTCTCCGAGCACCCACACGGCTTCGCCACCGATATCCAATGGCATGTGTGGTCGTGCTAAATGGGCCATTTCCTTGCGATGAAAATTCACGTGAAACTTGTGCATGATCCAATCATGCAGGCTCAAGGTTTGGGTTACCTCGCATCCCAATTTTCCGAGTTTCTTCTTTAAGTCCCTGTTAACATATGGTTCCAAGGTTACGTGTATTTCACCAGTGAGAAAAACCTTGAGCGGTTCGAAGCTCATGTCCATATCCATCTTCTGGAACTCCTCGTGGATCACGTTCCGGAAGTTTCGCAAGTCCTTCAATCGTTTCGTTGCATCGAGTTTCTCGAGAAGTTCACGCTTGATGCGATCTGTATCTCCCCGATTCACCTCGCGACATCGGTATTTTCCTTCCGCATTTTCAATATCCTCGATGAGTTTTGCCTTGATTAGGAATAACCGGACGCCCTTCCAAGCAGCGGAAAGTTTTTTCAAGCCAGTATACTCGCATACCTCGTCCAGTGTCTTGATCCACTTGAATTCAAGGAGGTCCCCTTGCGGGAGTGCGATCATCCTGAAGTCATATCCCAAGTCTCGCAGGATGCGCTCTTGGATCGCGTGATAGAATCCAAACCTGCATGGCCCGAAATCAGTAGCCGTGATGAGATTGGTCACGCCACTCTCGATTGACCTAATGAAATCACCCACGTTCACCTTGAATGGGAAACACACGAATTCGGGTGAATATTTTACCCCCAGATCGATGGTTTCCTTTGTAACAGGTGGTGGAAAAACCACATCAGCACCAAGCGGCTCTAATAATGCCTTGAATGCGTAAATTGCAGAACCCATGTTTGGAAACGTGATCTTCATTAATGCGTAACCTCCATTAGTTTTTTCCTCTTGATCATTTCCACGAATGTTTCTATTCTTGTCATGAGTCCCGCATTCCCGGAATGCTCGTCCAAGATGAGACTCATGTATGGCACGCCGCGATCCTTCATATCGCGCATGACGATTTCGGCAATGAGCGAATCAGGCCCGCAGGCAAAGCTTATCAGGAAGATAACTCCATCAATTTCATCAGCACCGCTGTTGTAGAAGTAATTGCTTGCTTGGAGGATGTCTTGCTCGTTGCCCCAGTAATTATCAAATTTATCACTTACCTTGACCCTGTGCTCGAATACACGTTCTGGAAGGTTTTCCAAGGCAAGCACGTTTGCACCCATTTCTTGGATCTTTTCCATCATGCTCATGTTCGTGAATTCTTCAAATGTATTGTATGGATGGCCGAGCACGAAAATAGTTAATGGTTTTTCTTCAATCTCTGAGGGATCGGGGAACGGTTCTCCTTTTTCGACGCTTTCCAGTGCATCGGGAACGGGGACTCCCTTGCGAAGCACTTCGTGGTATTCCTTGTAATAGTGAACGGCTTTCGAATAAGCATCCATGATGCGTGTTGTCGGCATTCCCAATTGCCTGCCAAAGGCAATTGCCCACACTGCCTTCAA
Source organism: Candidatus Bathyarchaeota archaeon (assembly GCA_014729935.1). Classification (GTDB taxonomy): domain Archaea; phylum Asgardarchaeota; class Lokiarchaeia; order Sigyniarchaeales; family Sigyniarchaeaceae; genus WJJB01. The sequence goes on from WJJB01000135.1 coordinate 4,077, forward strand.
GTTCTGCTTACTATTCACTTCCCACTCGAGTACTGGCGGCATGTCATGGAAGTTGGCTTTCATTGCATCTGGAAGGGAGAGGAATTTTGGGCAATAAAATCCCTTGGTGTCCAAGGCAATGTACCTCGGAATGAACACGTAATCAAGATCGGGATATTTGTCAAGTAATTTCGCCATGTGCCCGTAATACAGCTTGATCGGGAGGCAAAGCTCGTTAAACCCAATTTCCACGCCTTTTTCAAGTATCTTTTGGTTAGTTTTAGGGGATAACACGACCTCGCAACCAAGCTCATCCAAGAATTTCTTCCAAAGCGGGAAAAACTTGAAATACAATAATGCACGCGGGATACCAACGCGAACCATGTCTATCGCTCTTATTCTCTGAAAAACTTCAAGATGATTATTGGAGGAATTGTTAAATAAGATGTGATTACCGGCAGGAGCTAGTAATGGCTCCCCTTATTTTTATTAAGAATCTATGAAAAAAGACTATGCTTTTACAGCTTTCCGGGATGAGGCTGCTCGCACCATGCTATTTTCCACAAAATGCATCATGAGATCAGGGAAAAATTAGAAAAAAAGTGAGGGTTAGGCTTCGTGACTTTATGGGCATCACGAGCGCTTCTCAACAGTCTGGAGATAGGATTCCTTGAGCAATTTCAAGTGCTCTATCAACACGATGGGACTCTTGATATGGTCCTTGTGGGCTTGCCTCGTGATGTTGATCATGTGCTCAGGGTACACCTTCTGAACCCGGATATTGGATTTCAACGCGTAATACACCTGGCCGGATGATGACTTGAGCTCGCACACGAGATCTGCTTTCATCATGGTATTCAAGGTTTTCTGGACATCATCCACTCCCTTCTTTTTAAGCTTTTCAAGGGTTTCCGTGGTTACAACGCTTGTTCTCAAGAGCTTGAGTACTTCGTAGCACGCGGGTTCAGTGATGATCTCGCAAATCTCCTTGTTGTCCTCTTGGATGGGAAGGTATGTCTTGAAATACTCGGTTACTATTTGCTTGTATTCATCCAAGATGTCTTGGGGCATGCCCCGTTGCACGGCTTCTTGGATGATAAGCTTTGGAGGTAACCTGGTGATGAATAGGATATTCATCAAGAATAAGACTTCGGTTGGAAATCCCCGGATCGTGGCTTGCTTGATGAGATCGTATTTTGCCAATCGCATCACTTCCGCCTCGATATCGATGAAAGAGGAACCGGTGACTTCCTTGAGCCAGATATTGAGCTCGCCCTTGTTGATGGTCCCATCCCGTTCTAACCTGTTCAAGATATGCCGCTTTATCTCGCTAGTGTACATCAAGGCGAGGAGCTGCTCGCTGTTAAGCTTGGGGTAGAGGGATATGCGATGATAGATACTCGATAGGATCATGTCGATCGTATCGTGGTTGATGCTTTCGACGATGATGTTACCTGCATCAATCAGCGCATCCTCGTACACCTCACCTTCCTCGTCCATTTCCAAGATCAAGATGATATAATACCCGTTCTCCTCACCTGTGAAATAACTAACAAGGTTCAACGGGCCAACCATCATCGAGATGATGCTCGTGTCTTCTTCCGAATCATGGTTTGCATAGATCTGCATGAAGGTCGCCTCGGAAAGCTCGACTTCATTGGGGAATTTGGAGATTACATCTCCACCACCCCGATCGCTCCATTCCATGATAATGATTCCTTTTGGCATGTGTCATGTCACCTCGGTTATTTCTTCACTCCTTTCTTGTACATCACGCTGGCATCCGGTTTCTTCAATGCCTTCGCCTTTGGACGCAAGGGTGGGCGCTTCAATCCGATTACCTCCCATTCATCTTCGAGCTCTGCATTAAGGACCTCCTCCAAGTCACGAACCACGTTTGGATTCTTTATCTTCTTGCCTTTATCAATTGTCTGGATGGTCGCATCGATGAGGCGGACCAACTTGGGCGTTTTCAGGTAACTCACGGCCTTGTACCCCGTGATTCCTGCAACTGCAGCTGCCAAGCCTATCAAGATGATCGTTGCATATGGAAATGGCTTGTATACTGATAAAGAGAGATCCTTCGTGGTGCTGAAGTAATTGCTATCATCACCAGGATCGGCGGTAACGCGGATGATATAATCTCCTTCGCTCAAGGGCAGTATGGTCGCATTGTAAACCGAGTGGGTCGAGTTCACCGGTGTTTCCACCATTGGTAGGTCTATCCTTCCCGAAATGGGTTGCTCGTTGCCATCCAAGATGGTATAGGTTACATTGGCGCCCGGGATATAGGTTAGGGTGATGGTGAGGTTATCGGTGGTGCTCGTCCTAGGAAGCAAGATGCCTTGATCGGAAACAAGTCTCTCATCAGAGGATGCCTTGGTGATGGTGATATTTTTCGTCACGGAGGTATTCTCGAAGATGCTATAAATGCTGAAGCCATCGTTGTACCACGCGGAGACATTGAACTCTAGCGAGTAATTTCCTATGGAGAACGAGTCTGGAGCATCCACGAGAACGGAATAATTCCCCAGGGTTTGCAATTCCTTGGACACGATCCCGCTTGTAATGTTGGACTGGGGCACCGTGTAGGAAATCGTCCCGTTCGACCAAGTCACCTCAATTAAAACCTGGATTCCCGTGATGATTGATGAGTCTTGCTTGGACATCCAGATCTTGCCGAAATCATCTGGATCTGCCCAAAACACGAATGCATCGTTCCCGTCCATGTTGTAAATGATCTCGCTTGGTATGGACTCGAAGCGAATGGTCAAGTCATAGCGGACGATATTAATGCTCACGTCCTTTGTCTTGTTTTCCAAGCTTGGACTGGTGTAGTTCAAGGTGAAATTTGCAACCGCACCGGCTATATAGGCGGTCGTGTCGATTTCCACCCACATGGTAACACCATCGACATCCTGGCCCCAATCTACAGCCATGAAATCCGTTGTATTCACACCCGTGATGAGTGTATTTGAGATATACTCGAATCCTGGATCATCCAAGTCAATGAGCC
>WJJB01000136.1 GCA_014729935.1 Candidatus Bathyarchaeota archaeon
ATACATCCAAAATAATCCTTCCATCATCATCGATGTCCTTTACGGTGAACAAGAAATGCCGGTGCTCGTTGTTCCCCTTGTAATGAACGCGGGACACGTCAAACACGAAGGTTTCGTTCCCAACCTCGATGGTGGTGGTTTCAAGCAGGTAATCCGATTTCACGAAATGGGTGCCCATGGCATGCCATGCAAGTTCCGGCTTCTCTCCCGCTTGAGACGGCTCGATCACCGCGGGAAGCACCATCATGCCAGCAGGGTTAACCAAGGGTTGGAAAAATGCCAAGACTTGCTTCCACATTTCATGTTCGATCTCGCCCTCAATGTCAAAGGCATCTCGAGCCCAGGTTTGCAACGCTGAAAGCAAGGGGGCATAGTAATTGTTTTTCACGGCATTCAAGGTGAAAAACCCGGAACGACCTTCAGGTGAAACACGTCCACGGAGGGTCATCAAGAGATCATGAACAGCAGTTAGCAGTTGAGGTTCTCGCGAATTCATGGAATCACCGGTGAGAGCGCGTCACGACCAAAAAAATGAGGTAATAATGTGAAATGCATGGTTTTTGCCCCCAGTTTTCATCCCAGGAGACGTTTCTGCCGTGCCAACGAGATGAGCGAGATGCCAACCACGACAACACCGGCGAGCATGAACACGGGATATCCTGGAATGCCACCCGAAACCATGCCAAGCGTGCTTAGTGCAGTCAAGAACACGAACATCAAACTAACTCTCACGGATACCTTCATGATCCATCACTTCCATCTTGCTACAACCGTTTAACAAGCGGTTACCTTATTGATCCTTTTCTCCCCATAAATACCAAGGTGATCGGTTGGTCATCCATTCTTATAGGCTCGGGAGATATGTTTCCGTGAGATGGAACAAACAACTGGTTTATCCGTGGAGCATCGGGAAGAAGTCACCAGTAATGGCATGATCAAGCATATCGTGTTTTTTTCCGCCACGTGTCTTTTTCCAATCATCGTGAGGAACAATCAATATGTGCTCGGGACCATCATTAATGCATTGCTGGTTTCGGGTGCAATGAAACTCAAGTCTAGAAAGGAAATTACCCTATTATGCATAATGCCATCAATATCAGCTCTCATGACTGGCACGGTCCTTGGCACGCTAACCCCGTTCTTGGCATGGATGATTCCTTTCATCTGGCTGGGAAACTTATCCATGTGCCATGTCTTGAACGCGAGCAAGGAAATGGCATCACGGAAAATGAAAGCCGCCACCATTATCTCTGCCATGGGATTGAAATTGCTTGTCGTGGGGATCGCGTGCGTGGTTTTAATTGAAGCCGGCATCATGCCAAGTTTACTCCTCCCGCGATTCACCACGATACAAGTCATGACGGTCGGATGTGGTTCCACAGTTGCAGGGTTGATTCAGGTCCTGCACACACTGAAATGCAAAAAAACCGGATGAATCTCTAACTATCCTTCATTTCATGCGTTTTCTTCTTCCTGCAAGAGGGATTTCAACTTCCGTCGCAGCGCCGGTGAGATGATTCCCTTTTTCTCGAGCAGCTTGTGCACCTTGGAAATGATGGAACCTGGGTCCACCTCCACGACACCTTCATTCATGATTTCTTCCACGGATGCTCGGATGATCTTGTTGATGGTCCTGTAACCAATGGTGAGATACCCGTCGTCGATAAAGGGAGGATCCCAGGTTTCCTTGATTCGCTCCCGGATCTTGTCCCTGTATTCCTCGTTTATCTCGTATCCTATACCCTTCCTCCCAGTTAACCTGCATACTTTCAATGTGGTGCCGGAACCGAGAAATGGATCGAGGACCTTTTCACCCTTCACCGTGTGCATCCTGATCATTCGATAGGGAATATCTTCAGGAAATGGTGCTGAATGACCAAACAAATTTTCACCCTTGGTGTTTATCTTGATAACGGGAGCGATGTCATCCCAAATGCACCGGACCGCCCAATGACGCCATTCTTGCTTCCCCAACAGGTTTTGCTCCATGATCTCCTTCGGAATTTTCCTGGTTTTACCCTCCTTGACCCACACAAATATTTGCTCGAAGGACGTGTTGGAGGCAATATTTGTTGGTTTCGGGTATGATCCCCAAGAGACGTTGTTGATATATGGTGCCTTGTCCCAGTAATGCATCCCGCTCATGAACATGTCGTGATTTCTCATGAATTTTTCAATGTCATGCATGATATTTTGTATGAAACGACGGCCGAATCGAGAGATCTTGCTACTTATTGGGAGGGGTTGCACGTTGACGGCAATCTTCCCGTTTGGTCGCAACACCCTGATGCACTCCTCCCACACTCGATTCATGGATGCAATATATTCATCATATGATTGGTTGAAACCAATTTGCTCTGCATCACCGTAATCTCGCACGTTCCAATACGGGGGGGAGGTAATCACGAGGGTAATGGTGCCGGATTCTATCTGGTGCATGTTTTCTGCCGAATCAAAGAAAACCACCTGGCCATCCACTTCCAGCTCGCGCATGCATGGATTCATGTTGGAGGATTTAAAAAATGACCACCATCAACCTGTGCCACCATTATTCGCATTTTGGGATGGGGGCTCCAACCATGGCATGAGATACTTGTTCACCGCCTTGTACACGGGTATTCCCAAGCCAAAAATGGCAATGGCTTCACCGATCAAGACAAGGAACCAATTGATCGCGAATGGAAGACCCAAGACGTAATTCAAGATGAAAGCGACCCAAGTCGTGATGGCAGCAGTATAAATGAGGCAACCCGCCAAGATCCCCTTCCATCCTTTGTTTCTCAACATGTACAAGGGGATTAAAGCAGCAATTGCCACGAAGGGGCTAATGAGGTCGATGGGTCCCAGTGGTGAAAAGATATTGGCAAGGAACATTCCAATGATGATCCCCGTGAATCCCGGAATACCGAAAATTGGGATCAGGACTTTCAAGGCTTCCGAAATTCGCACTTGGATTACATCAAAGGAGAGAGGGCCGAGTAGGACGGTTATCACGAAGTATAACGATCCAAGTATTGCGGCAATGGCAATGGATCTGGGTGATTCCATGGTATCACGCCGAATTGTGTAACAAGTCTACCATGTCCATCCAAGCAATGCAATTATTAGTAAATTGTGCAAGCTTTGATCTGCTTGTGGTCACATGATCCGATGGACGCGGTGCCAATGTTCCATGGAATCGGGTAATCTCTTGGAACCCGATGATGCTCGATACCAGCTTATCTTCATCAAGACTCCGGTCTTGCGCGATAGTACGGCTGGAGAATTATTCTTTCCAAGAGATGACAGCAAGACGGTCCTGGACCAACATCCTGAAAATGTTCCAGGTCGCGCGAAGAAGGTTCACTGGACCCAATCCATCGATCACTGGTTTACTTGCGTTGAAAAGACCTTAAATGAAGCCATCCCTCATCTTTCCGAGCAGGGATTTCTCGCCATCAGTGTCATCGGACGGCATAGGCATTACGTGAAATTAATGCTGGATGATCTCTTGGGTGAAAACCATTTCATGAACGAGATTTTTTTCGGTCTTCCTTTTGGCATTCGAAACCCGACCCCGGCTGGCGTGCCCCTATTCGAAATAACAGGCTCCCTTTTCGTGTACAAGAACGACGTGGATGCCAACATTAACCCCGTGTATAATAGCAAGAAATCCGGGGGCTACTGGCACGCCATGGATTCTGCTGATCCTGGCCCCGCGAAAACCTTCACGATCAATGGAGAGAAAAGAACCATCCCACCACCACCTGGATGCCACTGGAAATTCAGCCAAGACGTGATAGACGAGCGATGCAGGAATGGTTCCATCCGGCTTTCTTCCACGGGTAAACCACAATACTGGGTAAAGGAAAAGAAGGGCCATATTATTGATAACAAGTGGTTTGACATTCAAGCCACCTCCTTGGGATCCGGTACCTTGGAATTTACCAATGATTTCCTCGAACGGATCCTTCTCTCCTTCACGAGCAAGGGAGACAACATGCTGCATGTATTTACAGATCCGGGAGTCATGGAAAAAATTGCAAGGAGACAAGGCGTTCACTACAATGAATGGAATCCTGTTTTTCGGGAAATTTGCGCCATCGAGGGTGGGACAGGGAGCGTGATCATGCCCTTGGCTTGCTTTTCAGGTGCCAAGCCATGCAATCGGGGGTCCGTCGCGGGCGTGGCGGGGGAGCCTACCTTGGAGGTCCACCAAAAGGGTGGGCTATCACTTGCAAGAAATCTCTTTTTTCCCACCGAACTTGATGGCTGCACTGCCTTCGAGAACCGGAAAGGAATTGACCCTGATTCATCATGCAACGTGCTTGCAAGGGTGGATAATCTTCAAGGGATGAAATGGTTATTGAATGAATACAGGGGGAAGATCAAGCTCATCTACATAGATCCACCTTATTTCACTGGCATTGATGAGCAGATTCACGTGCCCTTGGGCAAGCAGGAATATGCCAGCCGGGGCAATCTTCTCAATGCCATGGCTTTTAAAAACACCATGGAAGGGGATGATGGGGCAAGGCAATTCATGGAGTGGTTCTCCCCCCGGGTTGAGCTCATGCGGGAATTGCTCGCAAGGGAGGGTTTTCTCGCAGTGAGGATAGATTATCACTTCGGTCATCTTGCCAAACTGATCTTGGATGAAATGTTTGGTGAGCGACATTTCATCACTGAATTGCTCGTCCGCAGGATCCACAAGACGGTAACCAACAAAGCAAAGCTGTTGCAGCGCCATCTCATCAACCAAGTGGACAGTCTTTTCCTTTACCGGAAATCCAAGCAGGCGATCGTGAAAAAATGTCCAAAAAAGGTAAAACGGAAGAACGGCGATGGGATCGAAACGCGTTACCGCTGCGATAACTTGTGGATTGATATTGCCGGCTACCAGAAAAGGAAAAAAACCCTGTATCCAACCGAGAACTCGGAAATCTTGTTGCGAAGAGTAATTGATACCTTTACCTCCCCCGGGGATCTCGTGGCTGATGTGTTCAACGGCTCGGGCACGACAATAGCGATCGCCAACGAAATGAGCAGGAGATGGCTGGGAATCGACGAGAGTGCTTTCTCGATCAACGAAACCAGGAAACGGTTACTGGATGGGGATAACCCCACGCACTTCCACGAGCTCTCCTTCACGGCCACAAGTGCGGCTGGTGGAAATGCAATCTCGTGGAGGCTTGAATGCCGGGTGATCACGCGTGGAATGAACGTGATTATTAGATTGACCCCCGAGTCCACGAATGGCGCTAAAGGAAGCGATATATTGGACTTCTTGGCTGTTGATTGGGATAACAAGCCGGAACGTGGTTTTTGGTGCCATTTTCACTCGAATCGGAAGATAGGCAAACGGAAGCGTATCGCTCGGGAAGTATCGGATGAAATCCAACACGTGTATCAAGAACCCGGTCCCCATCGGATTTGCATAATCGCATGCAACACCCGTGCCGAGGAAATTGAATTATCCATCGATATTGACCTTGAATAATGCCAAGATCCAAGATGTATCTTTCTCACGTGTCAACCGGTTAATATCCTTATTGATTATATCCCGGCACTTCGAGGGGAATCACATGGTTGTCTTATCAGCAAGCCGGGTGCTGGATTGTGTCGATGATCTCATAAATGAAGGAAAGCAAATATCTGTCAACGGCATTGACATAACAGTGCACAAGGTATTCAAGTACACGTCGAGATTGGTGATCGATTTCGATAATTCAAGAAGGGAAAATCCTGAATTGGAAGAGATTCCTTTCACCCATGAAGATACAAGTAATGCAATGAATTCATACTGGGACTTGGAAAAAAGAACCTACATGGTTTCCTACGGCCAAAAGATATCCATCCCGATGGATGCGGTGGGATTGATCTTGCCGAGATCCACCTTGATGGCTGGAGGCACCTTGCTCGCTTCCGCACTCTGGGATAGCGGGTACTCGGGATACGGTCGGGGGCAATTCATGGTAAATAATCCACATGGCATCAGGTTATACAATGGAGCCCGGATCGGGCAAATCATCTTGATCAAGACCGAACACACCCAAGAAACGGGATACAATGGAACCTACCAGAACGAGCAAAAGCGGTGATAACGAGACCACGATGGGATTTAGGAGGGCGCTTTTTCCTCACACGCACTCGCACCAGTATCTCATGCATAAATTCTGGTCACGGAAGCCACATAATATCATTGCAAACTACATTTCTTCGTATTCCACCACTGGGGAGACCGTCTTGGATCCATTTGGTGGTTCCGGGGTTACTTTCAGCGAGGCACTTCACCTGAATCGTCGCGCGGTGCACGTGGACCTCAATCCCCTTTCTTGCTTCATAACACGAAACACGAATAGCTTGCTGGATCCATCCCAGTTCATGAAAAAAGGCATGGCTCTCTTGAATCGAGTGAAAGCCAAGATGCCGCGCCTTTACGAGACCTCGTGCATGAATTGCCAAGGAACGGGAGAGATCACCCACATCTTGTGGAAGGACGTGATCCGGTGCACGAATGATCACGAGATTGATTACGACGGAAGGAAACATGGAAGGAAAGGCGAGTTAACCTGCAAGGAATGCGGAAAAACCATGGAACGGTCCACTAGCAGGCACTCGATTCCTTTCTTGCTTTATTACCGATGCAGCTGCTCAACGGGTTCCCTGGCGAAGGTACCAGGAGAGCGAGATCTCCATTCAATCCATGATTTGCAAGATGCTGCTGCAAAGATGGATGGTAATGTCGTTTTGGTGAATTTGCGGGAGCTCTTGATTCATGATTCCGGGAAGCCCTTCTTGCAACTCCGCCATGGGATGCGGGACGATCCACGGTTGATCAACCTTTTCTCATCCCGGAACCTGATCGCCCTCTTGATGTTGCACCAGGAGATCAATCACCTTCCTGAAGGGGATGCTTTGGCATCGAAAACGAAGGAAATGATGCAATTCACCCTATCAAGCAACCTTCCCCAGTGCAGCAAGATGGTCTGGATCATAAAGAAGCGCAAGAAGGAGGAGCTAGACAGGTACGAGGTTGGTTCATGGACCCATCATTTCTTTTGGAATCCAACCGAGTTTTTCGAAGTGAACGCGTTCAGGAGTTTCCAAACCCGGCTGAAGAAGATATGCCGGGGGTTAAAACACAACCGGGCGTGGATGGAAGGCAGCGAAGCTTGGTCAACCGTTGCATGGGAAATGCCTGTTGGAAATTGGCACCTACCTGATGGTGGAATTAGATGGTTAGGGAAAAAGCGACCCAGCAATCCCGCTAAATTGATTAAGGTGCTTCAAGAATGCAAGGCATCAGCACCGAATATCGCCCCGAATGCGGGAGCATTTTTCAAGACGCAAGAATTCAACGGGCTCCTCTTGGAAAGATCCTCTGAATCCCTTCCCTCAGTCCCAACCAATTCAATCGATTACATTTTCACCGATCCACCTTATGGAGATTCACTGCAATACCTAGAGCTATCCGCCTTTTTCCTCGCATGGATTCCTAGTTTTTCAATGAGGGATTACCTGAACGACCGCATCCCGGGAGAAATCGTTGTTAACCGGAATCAGGAAAAGGGTTTAGAACAATACCAAGAAGAATTAACCGGGGTATTTCGCGAATGTGCCAGGATACTCAAGAAAAACCACTTTATGACCGTCACGTTCCATAATACTGATTTCAAGTATAGAAACTGCATTTTTCAGTCCTGCATGAACGCGGGATTCACGCTCGATCACGTGGTGTACCAACCGCCTGCCCGCGCTTCCGAGAAATCTCTTCTCCACAAGTTCGGCTCGCCAACGGGAGATTACCTCATCACTTTCCAAAATAATGAACATGGGACAGGGGAAATTCACGTTGCCACGGAGAAAGAAATGGAGGAGGTTCTCGCAGCAGTGTTTGCTGAAAGAGGGGAACCAGTTCCCTTTCCCTACTTGCTCGGCCTTGTTGATATCGGTTTCCTGTCGATGGATCTCATCCCACCACCAATAGATCGCAACCTCCGTGGATTCTTGGGGGATAATCCCTTCTTTTCATGGAAGGAAGGACACGGCTGGTTTTTTAGCGACGAGGGTATCAAGATGTGGAAAACGCGCATCAAGGAACCCCTCTCAAATCGGCTGGAAGTGTTCTTGCAGGGATGCATTGCGTCAATTCCAGAAGGCACATCTCCCACCATGGAGGTGCTGGTAAATGTGACCTTTGCAAGGTTCAATGGCTTGGCAACCCCGAGCTTGGAAAATTTGAAGCGAATGGTTAGGTCCTTGACCTGATTTAGCATTTTTACTTGGAGGGAAGCATCTTGTGGATTTTTTTCCATAATTCGCTGAAATCATGTATCTCAAAATCGACTGCGTTACTATCAATCTCGATATCGTGCTTTCCACCCCGATGCACGAAGCAGGTCTTCATTCCAACCGATTTGGCAGGGATCATATCATTGGCATAATTATCGCCGACATACAATGCCTTCCCGGGTTCAATATCAAGCAAAGAAAGTGAATGAGTGAATAGCTCGGGATTGGGCTTCCTGATTCCAATTTCATCAGAGATTACCACCCGTTCGAAAAACGTGTCCAAGCCGAGCCTGATAACTTTCTCGTATTGCTTGATGGGTAATCCATCCGTGATCAAGCCAAGCTCGCAGGAGGTCATGTGGCGCAAGTTCTGCAAGAACCTGAATACGTCCGGGTATAGTCGTATATCTTGCACCTTGACACGATGATACGTGATGATGGCAACCGAAACTAATTTCAATGAATAATGTTGCAATCTTTTCAAGAACATGTCGAAATGGCGGGAGTAATTGGAACCATATTCCCGCACGACTTCATTAAGAATTTCATATCCTTTCTCGGCGGTGATTCCTTCCAATCCTTTTTCGATCATGCTTTCGATGGCTGCACGACGAGCTTTCTCGGCAAGACTCGTTGCATCGAACAGTGTATCATCCAAGTCGAAAAGAATGGCATGTATCATTTCCGTGCTTCATCACCAAGTCGAATCCTATCATCTAGTATATACCTTGGATGCATTTAAGGAAGGCGTGAAGGATTTGATATTATCCTTGAAAAAGCATTTGTCACCATTTTATCCGTCTTGCGAGAGAAAACCCGCCGCTTTAGTTTAGGCCGTGGTAGATCAATTCAGCTAGAAATACAAGGTTTTCAGCAGGTCTTTCAGGTTTGATGCAAGTTTCCCGCCATGGCGCAACATGAGTTTCAGGGTGCGTGGATTTTTTGTTAAGGAGAGAAGGGAGAAGGAGGTACCATCGATGTTCAACGGAATGAACTGGGACACGAGTTCTTTCCCTTCAAGAACATCCCTGTAATAATCACCCGGTTTCAGGGAAACCACGATGTTTTCCGTGTTGATATCATACCGGTCGAGGTTCGATGCCATTTCTGACGCGTAGGGCACGATCGCTTCGCAAACTTCAAGCAATGCCTCATCATGGGTGCTGGAACCAATAAGCAAGTAGTTTGGATCCAGCAGGAGCACCGCACTGGAAAAGGTCCTTCGAGCAAAATCTTTCAACTGGGAATTGATGAATGCTTTTTTCGGCGAGAGGCCAATGATGCCTTCAGAAAAAGCCTTGAGAAGGCTCCATTTATCGAAGATCGAGGTTTTAAAGGTAACCGGGAAGAACCGTTTCCCCGTGAGGTTCGATAACCGTTGCTCGTACCGTGCAACCTGTTCGCGACAGGTCTTTTCTTTTTTCAAATCAGCATCAAACTTGTGCCAGCAGAAAATAATCTTTGGTTGCTCGTTAAACTGCTCCAAGGCTTCAAGAATCAGCTTGAAATACAAGAATGCCTCGTCCGCTCTTGATTCGTCTTGAATATCGAAAATATAGAACAGGGTGGAAATATTCGTGAAGTACCTGTCCTTTTCATCGAGATAAGTGTCCCTGTATGTTTTTTGACCTCCCAGGTCCCAATTGGACACGGTGAAACCAAAAATCTTGAACTGCCTACGATCGGCACCAAGTGTTGGCTTGATATTCATCAAGGTCGAGTATTTTTCTTCCATTGTATTCAAGAAACTTGTTTTACCCGCCGAATCCAAGCCTGCGAACACAATTTTGATGTTGTCCATTTTAGCGCATCATGCCTGAGAATTTCATTATTCGATCATCATTATAATGACATCTATCATTTTAGAAGGTATGAGATCAATAGACCCTCTTCCTCATTAATCATCACGGGAAAAAGTATTATGCGTGGATGTTTATTGAAATGATGGATATGCCTGAACTTGTCGTGATCTTGTCATTTTTCGACATGAAAGTGGGACCAGTGTGTTACATCGAGGTCCCAGAGAACAAGTTAGGGGCAGATATCGAGATGGTCTTGAGCCAGATCTTCGATCAGACTGCAACAGAGGGTTTTTTCTGGCATTCCATTACTGGAAAATACAAGACCTCCCTCAATTACTATTTCGAAATACCCTCGGAATGGGCACGTGGATACAAGGAAATGCTAATGCTTTCCATCGTGTTCAAAGAAAAACTATCTTCTAAGAAGGAGCACGATGTCCTATCTTGGGTGATAGATTATGTCCAAAAACTACGTGGCAAGCCCGATGCTTACAAGGCATTTTACTTTTCTGAAAAACAGGTAGATGATACTGAGCAAGCCAAGGACATAGAAAAAATGCATGGAATCGTGCAAAAATGGACCGAGGAATTGTATTGGTCTACCAAGGAGGAAATACGCAAGAAAACGGAAGAGGAAATCGTAGCCAATCTCATGATCAACAATGCACTTTTGGAGACGATCAAATATCTCTCCAAGCGTCCAGTCAAATTGGAAAAATTGAAAAAATGGTTCAAGCACCAGGATTACTTGCGTGATTTCGACCGGATAATTTCCACCCTCCAAGACCACAAATTCATCTTCATCAATAACATTGGTCCTGAGACGTACGTGCTCCTGGTAAAGGATGTAAAGATTAGCCGGGTTCCTCCTGATTGCCTCGTGGAATTAATAGAAAAAGGCGATGAACGGCAGGCATTGGTAGAATACTACCAGAAGATCGTCATAGATTTTTTCAACAAATACGATCCAAGCAAGGATGATCCCGTTACCTTGTATCACGTTATCGCGGAGCCAAAACAATTCAATCTCATCTCGGAATTACGCAAAGGCCCCATTGTGAAATCGAAGATATCCAAGATATTACGTCAAGGACCCATGGTTGCCAGGAAAATCGGAATTCTATCGAGTTTGAAAAACAGTAATGTCATAGACGAATTCACATTTGATGGCACCACGTATCTCTTACTCAAGACCGACATCATCATCAATGACCAATTTCCTGAATACATCCAGAAGGCTCTTCCAGATGAGGCTGAAGAGAAGGGATCAAACATTTCAAGCCCGGTGGGTATAATGGGGACCGAACTCAAGGGATTGATGGAAAGAGAGAATTTCAACTTGGGAGATGAAGAGGATCTTGCAACGGTGGAAGATGCGGTGCTGACATCTCCCGAGCAAGATGCAAGAGCGGATAATGAAGGCGCAGGAGATATTTCGGACCAAGGTGATCCCCAAGATTCCCCGTTCGATATCATCATAGATGAGATCAGCACGAGATTCATGCAAGACAAGAACCCTGTAAAGAACCAAGAAAAAAATATTGAGGAATAAACTCGCGTGATGTGGGTGGATCATGGAACAAAAGAAAATTTCACAAGGTTTTCTGGTAGCTGGTAAAGAATTGGGAACAATCTCCCTTCCTGAAGACTTCCTGGGTAACTTGAAGGAGAAAGCGGGAGTATTTCTCGTGTTATTCATGCCACAGGAAGATAGAACGAAGATCGCCATCATCCCATATTCTGGAACGGAATTGATCAAGGTAATCGTCCACCTAACCACCTTTTCCCCTCATACCATACGAACCA
>WJJB01000137.1 GCA_014729935.1 Candidatus Bathyarchaeota archaeon
GGTAGAAAACAACCCCGGAGATGTATTTCGCATTATTCTTCATGAAATCTATATCGAATTCCGTGAAATTCGGGCAAACGATGGCAGAAGCACGTGGATTGACCTTCTGGCAGGTAGCAATCACTTGCGAGTTTGAAATATTATGCTCCTTGTCCAAATAAAAAGCTTGGAATAAAACGTGGCCAATGGAGGCGCACCTGCATTCCAGCTCCCACTGCATCGAGCTTATCTTCCGCCGGTAAAAAAGCGGGTGCCCACGCTCGTCTTTCAATGAAAGCAGGTTTCGTGTTTCGGTTGGAAATTCAATATCTACCAGCAAGGGCCATTGCAAGGAATCTATCAAAGGATAGATGAATGGATTCGCAAAATTTTCATGAAAGATAGCAGAAAAATCCGGGCAATATAACCGTTCAAACATGGGCACCAACTCGTTTCCTTGGGGGAACGCATTCCTAGCAGCTATGGTTGATATATTCATGCGATTTCATTTCAAGCTTTCGCAGGCATTTCAGCATTTACCATTTTCAATCCATAACGGTTGGATTTTTCAATGAAAAAAAGGAAAGGGTTGAAGATAGATTACAGCGCATGGGTATTACTTAAAACTCAATTGCGAGTTGCACGTCGTCCATGGTGAGTTTCTTCCTGTCCGCGTGCCTGCAGAATTCAAGAGCCTGACTGGTGAGTTCAACAGCTTTCTCTTCGAGAAGCTTGATCAACGCATCCACGGCATCTTTCGATACCATATCGGCTCCAGCTTTCTTCATCAGATCACGGATAGGACTCCATGCAAGTGTTCTTTTTGCCATGATGGATTCGCCTATGTTTTTATTGTGAGGGGATTCTTTTTGCTGAAATATCTCGAACAACACGATCTCCGCGCAATGTGTTGTTGTTATTTTAACAATGCGTGAATGTGCTTATAAATTTTTCGCAGGACTCTTGAAATGGAAACAGGTCTTCGACAAAATGCCATGGTCCCCTATCATTTCCAAAGTGATCTCCATGTCTGGTCATATCATGGGAAAGTGTTCAAGCTCGGAATCGCATTTTTTCATCGACATGGAAGGTAACAGGACCTTCTTCTCGATTCTTGCCACGTGGATGGCAGGATTACGCATGCACTAGCCGTGATGCCATGACATTGAACGTGATTCGTCCACCACGGGAATCAGGTGGATGGAAAATACATGTTGATGCACATTTCCTAGTATTAATGGAATCAATAATAGCTAAAAGTTCTTATCCTGTACGTAAAGTAAAGGAAATGAACTTGAACGAGAATCATGACGTGATTAACGTGCATTTCATGGAACGATTGCAATCGAAAATGGAAGAGCTTCAAAGTCAAGTGTGTTTAGGAATGGATCCACGATTTTCTGGAAATGCAAGCATACCGGCGTTCCTGTTATCGGACCATGATGGTGATTATAATAGTACCATCAAGGAATTCAACAGCAGGATCCTGGAATCTGCAAGGGATCTCGTACCTGCAATTAAACCGCAAATTGCATATTACGAGGCATTTGATGCGATGGATGCTCTTGAACACACCATTCAGCTTGCAAAAAAGAATGGAATCCTTGTAATCGTCGATGCAAAACGAAATGACATAGGCAGCACCAGTGAAGCTTACGCACGTGCAATCTTCGATAATCTCGGCGCAGGATGTACCACGGTTAACCCATACTTGGGTTCCGACTGCATTCTCCCATTCTTGAAGCACGAAGGAAAAGGTATTTTCGTCCTGGTCAAGACCTCGAATGCGAGCAGCATTGAATTTCAAGATCTTTTCTCGGTGGCATTGCCGGGCATTGATCCGGAAATTTCCAAGGTTCCATTGGTATATCATCAGCGTTCCGGATGGACAATCGATCCATCACTGAAGGATGAGGCATCATCAAGACTCTTTTTGGAGCGGAATTTCATCCAGGTCGCCCGCTTGATAAATTCTTGGAATGCTCCCTTCGTGGAAACATGGGGGGAAGAGGTGCTGGGACCCGTTGGAGCGGTTATCGGTGCCACATTTCCCGGACAGCTAAAAGCATTGAGAACCGTGATGGATAACACCATGTTTCTCATACCCGGGTATGGTTTTCAAGGTGGAAACGCTTCAGACGTGAAATATGGCTTCTTGGAAGGGAAACGTGGTGCCATCATCAATTCATCCAGGGGTTTACTTTACGCATACAAGATATCGAAGCAACACGCTTGCGATCCAGGAAATTTCGAAAAGGCGACGATCGCGGCAATCAAGGATATGATGCAATCGATCGAGAAAACCCTTGGTGCTTGATTTTTGAAAAAGTGGGAAAAAGAAGAAAAAGAAAAAAAAGGGTACATGGGTGATGTACGGGTGGTGTTAGAAGCGCCCTTGTTTCTTGAAATACAGCACGAGCGATGCAGCCACGATGGCACCACCAACGGCAATGAGCAAGATGATGGTCCATGGAATTTCCTTGTCCAGCGTCATGAAAGTGCTGAAGGTTGGATCGTGAATCAACTCGTTACCATCCCAGTTAGGATATGCAACGACGTAGAATGCCCATGCTGAGGTCAAGTCCACGTAAAGCGATTGGTGCCTGAAGGCAGCCTCGCCAGTGGAGATCGAGAATTCATCATTCTCGATGTTACGTTCCGCTTCGAAGGTGTAATTGAACAGTGCGAACGGCACGATATCAGTGACTGATGAATGGTTACCTGCCTCTGGTCCCGAGCTGATGGTGTATTCAGGTCCCGCAATGTCTATGGCACCGAAATAATCCTTGTCATCCGCATCGAGGAAATCCAAGGTGCCGGTCTCATTCCTGTAATAATTACCGATATCGGTTGCATATTGATCAGGTTCATTGATATACCTGAAATCGAACTCGAACACGTGCGAGAAGTATATTACACCGAGTCCTAATCCAGTTAGGTTGGGATGCACTCCCCCAGCGATATCACCGAAGCCCTGATCGAGTTTTATGGTACCCTTCCCGAAACGGACTTGTTTTACCTGGTTGCCATTCTCGTCGGGAACGGGTAATGTCTCGAAAGAAGGTTCGAAGGTAAATCCGAAGGACAGGGAGCTCATGTCATGTTCTATCGTGGTGCCAGCTAAATGAGACTCGTAGTCATCCATACCAACAGGCACGAACGCCAAGGTTGGATTATTGAAGGTGACTCCCCAAGAGAAGCTTTTTCCATCCAAAGATTTGGTCGGGTCTTGCACGGTCCAACCACCACTGGCATTTGCCAGATCAATCTTATATTTCACTTCGGAACTGGTGGGAACGGTCACGTTCATGGTCCTGCCCCGTGAATCATTATACTGGGCATCAAGCGTTTCATAAAGAACACTTGGAAGGTCATCTCCATTCGTGTCATTATACAACGCGCCTCCAAGCAAATGATGTTGCGTGAAGGAGAACCGGACGTCGACGCCTTCCAGTAAATTCATTAAGGTTTCCTCGGAAACGCCAGTCCCATTATTGATGATTTCTCCAATTTTTTCCATGTCGATATTGATCTGGAACCGTTGCATCCAGAACTGGAATAAGTGGAACAGGAAACCACTGTCGTACATGGTTTCACCGATCTTTGAGACGCTGGGGACAGTCAAGAAGTCCAAGTAGGGATTCTCCGTGGTATTTCCCGCCATGCCTGGCAAGGAGCTTGGATCTGCCACAGGTGAACCTGACTCATGATACCAATCGTGCGTATCGGTGATGTTTCCTTGGATTTCGTAGGTCCAGTAATAACTCGGCTGGAAGATAAATTGCTCGTCGCCGGTGAAGATATCATTGACATGCAACAAAGCCCAGGAGAAGGTTTTGATTGCTTCTTCGATTAATTCATTTGGGATAGATCCCATGCCGCCACCCTCAAAGTAATCGATAGCTGCCTTAACAATGTTGATGATTCGTTTTAATAACCTGATGAATGAACCATCATCATCCCACAAGATGAAGATCACGTTAGCTTCCTGGTTAAACGTGATGTCCACCTCATAATCCCTGGTTGTTTCCACGAAATACCCATCGCCTGATGGATCCGTGTATGGTGCCGTCACGGTAAAAGCCCGTGTATCTGTTCGTTGAACCGTGGATGTCGTATTTTCACCCGCGGACGCGTTCAACACGAAGACATTCGGCAGGATTTGCGTGTCACTGAAATTCTGGACCTGCCCGAAGATCAACATCATCATGTCGGCGAAGATATCCGGTCCGCCGAGTCCTGCGAACATGGTCCCAATCGCGCTGGACATGGCCATCGGATCGGAAC
>WJJB01000138.1 GCA_014729935.1 Candidatus Bathyarchaeota archaeon
AAGCTGCCAACGCAGAAGAAAATGAATTCAAGCAGGTGCTTTCCATTTCCAAAGGTTCGCCCTTCCAATTTCCTCTTGAAGGCCTCCATGGTGTTGCCAGCATAATTGCCAACGGTGATCAAGTATATGGCACTGGTAATGAGCCGTGCTTTCTCGCTACCATATGTCTTCAAGAGGTTGATCGTTGCCTCTTTATCCGGGTTTCCCTGGGTGGCCGCATAATGTTGGGCGAACAGGATAGCCGTGTCGTCTTGCTTGGAATGCCTGCCCACCCGTGCTGTTAATAGTTGGTGGATTTCCTTCATGGGAATTCCCTGCTTGAGAGCAAGCTTGGAGTGCATCCAACTGCAATGCTTGCAGCCATTCACGCCAGTCACTGCAATCATGATACGTTCAATGGCTGCTCGATCCATCATGTCACCTCGATTCATTCTCATGATAGTTGGGAGATTGCGCATGATGGCACCCAAGTCCCGTACCAGGAGCCGCCAGGTGTAGGTATACATGGAATTCTTTGAAAATACCATGGTATCATTCACTTGCTGGCTTGATGTTGATGATTTTGGTAGCCCATGCTGAAAGGTCCACGAGAAAACTTGCCCCCGGGTCCTGATCGACCATGAAGGTGGATTTTCCATTTGGGTCGATCTCGGAAACCCACCATGAACCTTTTCCATTCAATGGTTCGAGTTCGAGCGTGTCGATGATATCATCCAGTGATAGTGATACGGATACCTGACGAGGGCTGTAATTGGTCGTGATGATGGCATGGTTTGATCCATGTACCCATAGGTGTAGGATGCACTCGCTTGCGTGATTCCCTTGGATATCCAGTAATCGCCAATTCGATTCTCGCATTGAGAGACCGATACCCGCTTTCTTGAGGGTTTCCAAGAGCCATTCATGGAAATCCTGCACCTTGGTGTTGATTTCCTCGGCTGGAAACCGTCGAAGGTGGACGGGTACCTTCCGTTTCCAACCCAGGTCTTGTCCTTGGTGAATCAAGCATGCCCCGGGTAAACTTGCGGTTATCCCCATAGCAGCAAGTGATTTTTCATCCCCGAATGCCTTGGCAGCCCGCGACTCGTCGTGGTTCTCGGTAAACCTGATGAGTTTTTGCTGGTAGGCAAGGGGTGCTTTTAAATGAGCCCGTATCTCTTCAACTTGCCCATGCCGTAACCTATCATACAAGCGCTTGTCGTAGCAAAAATGGAATCCCTGTTGCTGAAGCTCCCATTCCATGTCCCAATACACCTCTGCAATGAACTTGAATCCAGGGTGCTCCTGTTTCATCCACCCGATGATCTTCTTCCAGAAAGGAGTGTCCATTGGTGGTCCAGCGAGATCCCCCCACGTGCGGGTGAAAACGTTATCCATGAGTAACATTGCCATGTCACATCGCACTCCATCACATAGAGATGCAATGGAATCAAGCAGCTTGCATGCTTGCTCCCTGTATTCCGTGGAAAACGCATTCACTTGCACGGTGTCGGTCCACGGTGGAAAATATGGATCCCTTCCATAGGCGAAATGCATTTCATTCTTCTGGAAAAACCATTCAGGATGTTCGCGGGTGGCGCGCTCGTTTCCAGTGATCAAGCACCCTGGGCAGCGGTTAAGCCATGGATGGTCGATACCCACGTGGTTCGGAACGAAATCTAGGACAAGATTCATGTCGATATCAGCCAATTCCTCACGGAACGAGATCAAGCCCCGTTCACCTCCCACCAAGTCCGAAATGGTGTATTCGTGAATTGAATATGGAGAGCCGATGATATCCTCCGGGTGCAAGTCTGGCAGGATTTCAAGGAATTCTTGCTGCAAGCCATCGTGTTCCTTGGCTATCAAAGCACTCTCAGGACTCCGGGACCATGCTCCCATCAACCAAACAGCATCGTATTTCCCCTTGATGGATTGAAAGAAGTCACCGGGTACAAATTCGAGGGTTGTCTCTTCATGCCCACCATTCAACATGAATTCCAACCAAGGCACGGTGTTTATTTCCAAGATAATGGGGTTCTCCTTCCATTCCAGGTGCTTCAAGGCGCTCCATCCCGATCCAATGAATGCGAGTAACTCGTGATTTCCATTAATGGAAGCTAAACCGGTAACATATTAATGCATAGTGCTAGGTTACTTAGACGAAGTCATGAATCGCGTTGATCAACGGAGGATACAATTATACCCAACTGGGGCAACTGAAAAGAGCACGGGGGCACGCAAGGGATCGCGCAAGGGACCGGTGGTTTACTGGATGAGTAGGGACCAGCGAGTGGAGGATAACTGGGCACTCGTGCATGCCTTGGACTTGGCAAGAACCAAGAAGCGGCCTTGTATGGTTTTGTTTTGTCTTGTCGACTGGTTCAAGGGCGCAACGCTCCGCCAATACCGGTTCATGATCGATGGATTGCTAGCGGTGGAAGGTAAATTGAGAAATCTTCACGTGCCCCTTGTCGTGGTGGAAGGTGATCCGGGAGAAGTGATTCCTGCTTCCATCGAGGAATTGGATGCTGCATCTCTCGTGATGGATTTTTCACCTCTCAAGATCAAGCGCGATTGGAATCAGGATATCATCGAACGAAGCAACATCCCCTTTCACGAGGTGGACGCACATAACATCGTTCCATGCTGGCTAGCATCGAAAAAGCAAGAATATTCAGCAAGATTCTTCCGTCCCAAGTTATTCAAGCTTTTACCCGAATTCCTCACGCCATTCCCCCAATTGGTACCTCAGGATTTCGGTGATAATGTGAACGTGGAAATCAAGCACTCGATCTCGCTTTCCTCATTGGAAGTGCCAAGGTTGATTGATCGTGACGTGAAACCCGTTACATGGTTGGAAGCAGGTGCTAGCCACGGGGATAGATGCTTGGAGAACTTCTTGGAAAATCGCATTGAAAACTACGTTGCACTCCGGAACGATCCCACGAAACAAGTGGAATCTGACTTGTCTCCATATCTGCATTTCGGGCACATTTCGGCACAACGGGTTGCGTTAGAAGTGCGTGCATCAGGTGCACGAGTGGATGCAAGGAACGGGTTCATCGAACAGCTCGTTGTTCGCCGGGAACTCTCCGATAATTTTTGCTATTATAACCGGGATTACGATTCTCCTCGTTGCTTTCCAAATTGGGCAAAAACCACCCTGAAAGCGCACGAGAGTGATGCCAGGGAGTACATCTACTCCCTTGAGGAATTCGAGCGCGGCAACACTCACGATCCCTTGTGGAATGCTGCCCAGCTGGAAATGGTACAACGGGGAAAGATGCATAATTACATGCGCATGTACTGGGCAAAGAAGATCTTGGAATGGACCGAAACACCGAAGCAAGCCATGGATTTTGCCATGAAGCTGAATGATAAATACGAACTTGATGGAAGGGATCCCAACGGGTACGTCGGCATCGCGTGGTCCATTGGCGGGGTGCATGACAGGGCATGGAAGGAACGACCGGTGCTTGGTAAAGTTCGATTCATGAGTTATAACGGCGCAAAGCGCAAGTTCGACGTGGAAGGATATATCAAGCAAGTAAGCGACCTTACGTGATTACCATCGCACTCGTGGTTCCATGCCCGCAAGGCAAGTAGTGATTGTATTCCTGGTTCCCCTGATTTTCCCACTTGGAAGTGAAATTTCATGGAAATGCTTATATCTTTCTCCTTGTCCAGATATCATTGCAAGGTGACATCAATTGGAATCTCGAGATAATCATGGTACTTTCAGGGGTGCTGGTGAAAAACCCGCATCCTACATCTTCTCATGGCAGCACTAGCCCTAGCTTTGTATTCCTCGATATCACGAATTGCAGCAAGTTGATTTTTGCTGGTAATCTCCCACAATTCCAAGGTGGCACTGTCGGGTTTGAATTCCCTTCAGGGCATGATTGCCGGTGCCACATGAGAGAGTTTATCTAATTCATGATAAATCATGGCGAGCTATCGTGCATTTCAGGATGACAGGTGAAACATGAAGAATGCTCCCGTGGTTTAGGCTGGCAAGAATACCGGGCTTTCGACTTGGTGACCCGGGTTCAATTCCCGGCATTCCCGTTCCCACCCATTAGCTTGATCCATGCGAGCTCGTAGCCTAGCCAGGCGAGGCGCGGGGCTTTTAACCCCGTCCAACACGGGTTCAAATCCCGTCGAGCTCTCCACTCAAGACTCGCACGCCATGGGTAAACAGCAGGTGACGGTTCGAATCCCGTTGGGGCCTTGGCATTGAACGTGCTGCTATTGTTCTTATGGTAATCGCGTGTCCCAATTGCATCTGTGTAGCACGTGAAATACTCTCAAGTTTCCCATTTCATTTCGGAACCATGGCGCGGTGATCTAGCGGTCAAGAGCAATGCCTTGGATGCATTGAAGCGATGGTTCGAATCCATCCCGCGCCATGATATCTTGAATCCTTGCATGCGAGCGTAGGTTAATGTGGATTGCACGTGCACCATGGATACCACGTGTGCCAAGAATGCAGTGGGCGTGTAGCTCAGCAGGATAGAGCAAGGGAATCCTAATCCCTGTGGCGAGAGTTCAAGTCTTTCCACGCCCCCTTCGCCACGTGAGGATTTAAGACATGGGATGTATATTGATGATATGACTACTTTTTCATGGCACGAAATGGTAGAATTTCATGGCACAAGTAATTTTTCGTTGCACATCACATTAAAAAGCCAATAGAACCAAAATCTCGGGAAACATCGAATGCTTTCAATCAATAAATGGAGAAAAAAAATTAGAGATTTTATAGGTTTATTTTATCAATATTTTCAATTCGCGTCATTATGCTTGAGTTTTGTTCGATTTCTAACGAGAATGGCTAACACTCCCAAGATGGAAAATACCAAGAGCGAAGCAAACAGATACCCGTCAATCATAGGATTGGGATTTTTCGAATACCTATCGATGTCCGTGATTACCTCGATGGTCTTTGAATTTATGATGGAAATATAATTATCAAAGATTACATAATAGGTATCCGAAACGAGTGGCTCGAAACTAAAGGTATTGTACGTGTATCGCTCGTAATATCTATAATAGGAAAATGAGTAACCAGCATCATACAAGGCATAATAATCGTCATCCACTACATAGACATCTATTTCTTGAGCTCCACCAGCCGTGACTTCATACGTGATAGTCCACGTATCCCCCGAATTCAAGGAAACGTATAGCGACCAATGACTATCTGCGGGGATTAGCTCCACGTAATCGGGATCTACTAATCCCGAGGCAAGGGGGCAAAGAAGAATGGGAGAGAACAACGTCAAGAGTATTATTAAGAAATTTTTCACCTTCATTCTAAACACCTCTACAAATGCACGTATTGTTTTACGATGTGGTCTTTATCTATTTAAATCTTTATCTATTTAAATCTACCCATCTACTTCTGACAGAATTTAGCAAGAGAATTGTATGTCACGCTGAATCGGCATTAATCCGATTAATATGGTTTGACGGGCATTTATAGTTTCTACACTCATCACAATTCCGATCATCTTGATTATTATAATCGGTAAACGCGTATTTTATCAATAAAACACCGAATAAGCAAAATATTCCTAACGAAATGATACCTATACCAAACGATACATACACGTCAATGGTTGATATTAGAAATACAACGAAATTGGTAAGGAGCGAGCCTTGAATGCTCTCGCTTGCCAATGGAGCGAGCTTGGAGAGCCCGTGGTATAACATGACCATGTGGGTTCAAATCCCACACCTGCCGCCAGCGATGATGTATGCTTAACACGTGGGAAGTAGGATATTCATGAAGGAGGTTTAGCCGACTGGGAAAGGCACCAGACCAAGTATCTGGCTCGAGTGTAATGCAGGTTCGATTCCTGCCACCCCGACCACGGGAAATCTTGGAATTAGGGGTTCCCTGTTTTCCTTGGAGCCTCGATGGGGGAGGATTGACCGATGCGGTGGTAATCAAGCGGTCACGAAGCGAGATTGCGACTCTCGTATCCTGCAGGGTTCGTCTATTTAATCCCCACCCATCGAGCCACCAGGATCAAGCCTGTATCCAAGGACGGTGTATTCATGATCTTGGGCAATGGCTTATATCCTCATGATTCACTTGCCGGATCCATGAAATCAGTCGTCATAATTGGATTTGGTGGCCATGCCAGATCATGGCTCCGCCGTATCAAGGAACATCCCGACTTTGAATTGACAGGTATCGTGGATACAAACACGGAATTGCTCGAAAACGTGCACAAGCTTGGCACGGGTTTGGATGATGATCAAGGATACATCTCCATAGAGGATGCATGCCGCTATGGCGAGAAGCCTGACTTGGCAATCGTTGCAACTCCTATATACACGCATCATTCCCTGGTACGAGAGACAATGGCACTTGGGATTAATGTTATCTGCGAAAAGAACATGGCGTCAACCTTGCCACAAGGAAGGCAAATGGTGCAAGCAGCCATCGATAATCCCCACTTGTGCACGGCGGTGGGAACTCAGAATCGCTTCCGATACGGGTTCTGGTGTGCCCAGCAATTGCTTTCCAATCCTGATTCACCAATCGGGAAGCTGGGCTTGGTTAAATGGTATGATAGCGGGTACAGGGGAGAGACGCGCTGGGGCTGGAGAAGATGGCTGCAAGAAATTTATGCCGAGGATCAATGCGTCCATTGGTTCGATTCCATCCGGTGCATAACGGGCATGGACATCGTCCAGGTGAAGGCAGATACGTTCATGCCCCGGTATTCGACATGGCACGGGTCGTCCACCATCATGGCAAACCTTGCCTTGGCAAAACCGGAAGATTACCATCATCGCCACGAGTGGGTCTGGGCACATCTCTTTGGTGACTGGCAGCTTGGCGGTCCACCGGCTTCCAGCTTCAATTTCTACGGTGAGAAAGGGCAATTCAAGATCGAGGGATGGGGCGTTGCATTGAAGCTCTACCCCGATCCAAGCAACCGGACGAAGATCGAGGAAGACGCCTACCTTCCCATCGACGCTGGCGGGGTGCGTGGCACGAAATACGAGGGACAGATGGTGATCTTGGAACAAATGTCAAAGGGTATCGATAGCGGGGGAAAGGTGCAACCAGATACCAATTTCCTCGAAGCATTCAAGTCATTTGCGGTAGCCCGATGTGCTATCAAGTCTTCACACCTCGGAAGGGAAATGTGGGTTCCCGATACGTGGAAGGACATGCCCGAGCTAGTCTCGAGGTGACCCTACGTTCCCCAAGGCTCAAATAGCACCAATGAGAGATCACACCATGAGACTAGTAAACCTCTCCGATCCTGGTTCCCCGAAGCCCGACGAGCGAACTGGAAATATTACTCGCTGGTTCTCGGCATTTGGCAGGAAATTGAAGGGAATCAAGTTTCTCGATATCGCCCGGGCTGGCATTGTTGCCTGGGCAGCATATTTTTTTACCAGCAGATTCATTGCAAACATCTTGCTGCAAGTCCACGGCGTGAGTGTTACGTATACCGCATTTTATTGGCTGGTGGATGGATTCTTGCTAGCAATTACGTTGCTTTATGCTTGGAAACCCCGGAAATTGATCGCCCAGGTTGCCATGATTGGCGTGTTCTCGTATACTGGTTATGCCATGACTAGGTTATTCATCGATCAAATCCTGGTATTACATCCCGCTGCAGCGGTGGTGCATGGCATCTTGGTCGGCTTCATGGCGCTCAACCTGGGATATATCTTGGGTCAGGTATTCAAGTACCTGTTCTCACCTTCCTTTAGGCAGAAATTATCCTCACTACGCACGGATCAAGTAATTAGCACGAGCATCATCGGCGCCATGGTAATTGGGTTCTTGGTAACGTGGATCTTCTTTGGTGTAGCGAACGCGTTTCCCGTCTATTTCATTGCCTTCATTGTAGTCAGCTTCGTGGTGGTCATCACCTTGCTCTCGTTGAAGCATCGTTCCAAGGCTTACAAGATCATTACGGCGGGAACCATCGTCTGGCTTGCCTTGACGTGCTGGTCGTATTTCGGCTTCTCCACGCCCCATGTCATCGAGGATCCCAACCAGGCGGAATTTTCCTATGCCTTCTGGGGGTCACCCAGCGGGGGTTTGTATTACTATCACAATAACGACTACAACGAAACATGGTATGGAACTCCTGAACTGGATGCCGAGCTTACCATGTTTTCCAACCTAAATGCCACGTTTTACAACACCATCAATATAGATAGATTGGGAAACGCCTCGACGGAATATTACAATAACCTGACCAACATCGAGCTCACCCTTGAAGAATGGGAATCATATGGGCTCAACTTCATTTTCGACATCACGCCGCTCAATAACGAGACCGGTGAACCCAGGGGAGATTACGTTTCGTATTATTACTTGGAGCAGATGAATGATACCATCAACGTTCTCATGGATTGGTTAGAACCCTTAAACCTCACGAACTTCCGGGGCATTAGCTTCGACGTGGAAGGTCCGAAATACGGGGATAATCAGCCAATCTCTGAAGCGCAATACCGACGTGCACTAGTGTCCTATGGTGGGATCCTCTCGGAATTCAAGAGCCGCTTTCCAGATTCATCGATTCATCTCATCCAGATGGAAGGTATCCTATTTGATTTCTTCGATGGTGATCATGATCTTGATATTGGGCAGAGAACCGTATCCACCGAGCTTGAATGGGATTGGTATGGTTTCATGACCTACCACGTGAATCCGTCTCCTTCCGCCTCCTCATACCGCTACGCGTACTACATGGACGTCGGAATCGAGCAATTCGGCATGCAATTCCAGCCTTGGGTGGGATGGTGGTACGATGCAGATTCCATAGATCAGCCAGGTGTATACGATCAATCCCTTGAACACGTGAAGATCGCGAAGTCCAGGGGGGTTCGTGAAGTGGTCCTTGCACCCGTCCGAAACTTCATCGGCCAAGATCACAATCATACCAAGATCATGGCTCGACTCGGGGATTTACTGGATATCAAGAATGGATTTGAAACATTTACCATACCCATTCACCATGACATGCGGTTGCTTCAGGATTGGGATTTATACTGGGAAAAGATAGTGCCCAATTATCTCATCACCAATAATAACGTGTTAAAGGACTTGTTAATTGGAACGCCGGGTGGTTGGTTCGCGTGGATACAACTCGCCGTGGTGTCTGGCCCCGTGGTTATTCTCTTGTGGATATATGACAGGAAGCACGCGTAGCCTGGCATCAAGAGCCCCCAAATTCGACTTAATGTGTGGTGGTTATTCCACATTTTTTTTTCATCGATCTTGCCTATCCAGTAAAGCAAAAGTATTTTAAATTTGATCGAGACTTACCGGCCTATCTTTCACCAATTCCCAATATTGGAGGTTCTGCCGAAATGCTTGGACAAGCAAATTACATGTTGTTCGTGATATATGAGGGTATCATCATCACCATTTCTGTCGTGCTCCTCGTGTTAACGTTCTTGAAATACAAGGAGAAAAGGCATTCACTCACGTTGCTCTTGTTTTTCATAATGTTTAGTTGGTCGATCGCCATTATCTTTTCATGGTTATCAAAAATCATCGAAGGATTCTTGAATCCAAGTGCCCTTCCAGCAGGATCTCTCTTGGCAGCCATCACG
>WJJB01000015.1 GCA_014729935.1 Candidatus Bathyarchaeota archaeon
GGATTCGCCTCGTTCATTGCCCTGATTTCCTTGATTAAAGCCTCATTCTCCTCTATCTTGCTCTTGTCACCGCCCTTCAATTTCAATTCTTGAGTTTCTAAAAGCAATTTTTCCAGCTCTGGTAGGAACTCGTGAAGTGGTGGATCGAGTAACCTAATGATGACCGGTTTTCCAGCCATTTCCTTAAGTATTGCTTGGAAATCACTCGTTTGCATCTCCTCGATCTTGGTGAGGGCGTCTTCAAGATTCTTCTTATCCTTCGCGAGAATCATGTCTTGCACCACTGGAAGCCGCTCTTGTGCCATGAACATGTGTTCGGTCCTGCACAAGCCAATGCCCTCCGCACCGAATCCGATGGCATTCTCGGCGTCAGTGGGCGTATCGGCGTTGGCACGGATGCCAAGCTTCCTGTAGTTATCGGCTAGTTCGAGCAACCTATTGAACTCACCAGAAATTTCTGGCTCTATCAATGGAACGGCTCCCTGGTACAACTTGCCAGAAGCACCATCCATGGAGATAACCTCTCCCTCCTTGATGGTAAGACCCCCGCAAGTTATTTCTTTCTTCTCAATGTCAATTTTTATGGATTCGACCCCAGCAACGCAGGGTTTTCCCATACCCCTGGCTACAACTGCCGCGTGGGAGGTCATGCCGCCATGTTGGGTTACCACGCCCTCGCTCACGATGAGTCCGTGGATATCGTCCGGTTTAGTTTCGGGACGGGCAAGGATGACTTTCTTTCCATCTTCAACCCATTTCTCAGCATCATCTGCATCAAATACAACTTGGCCGATGGCTGCACCGGGTGATGCGGCTAAACCGCTTGCGAATTCATCGATATCGGCTTCATCATCTATGCGCTTGTGAAGCAGCTGGTCGATCTGGTATGGATCAACCCGCAAAATGGCAGTTTTCTCGTCTATTAGCCCTTCATCAAGCATGTCCATGGCGATTTTAACCGCTGCTTTCGTAGTGCGCTTGCCGGTTCGGGTTTGCAGGATGTACAATTTCTCCCTTTCGATGGTGAATTCGATGTCCTGCATGTCCTTGTAATGCGCTTCGAGTTTCTTGAATATGTCTACGAGTTGTTCGTAAACATCAGGAAATTCCTTAGCCAATTCTTGGATCTCCATGGGTGTCCTGATACCAGCAACGACGTCTTCACCTTGGGCATTCTTCAGGAATTCCCCGTAGTATTTCTTCTCACCAGTCGCCGGATTTCGCGTGAAGGCAACCCCGGTTGCAGAATCATCTCCCATGTTTCCATATGCCATTGCTTGCACGTTAACTGCGGTACCGAAATTGGGGATCTTGTTTGCCTTGCGGTAAGTTTTTGCCCGGGGATTATTCCAAGAATCAAAGACTGCCTTGATGGAAAGGAAGAGTTGATCAACGGGATCATCTGGAAACTCGTTTCCGATTTCCTTCTTGTATAATTCCTTGTAACTTTCGATTATCGCCGTGAGGTCATCGATTTCCAGGTCCGTATCCTTTGCATCAGGCCCAATGGTTCCCTTTTGTGTCGTGAGGATGTGCTCGAATTTTTCGTGCTTGATGCCCATGACCACGTCCCCAAACATCTGGATGAATCGGCGGTAGGAATCGAGCACGAATCTCTCGTTTCCGGTAAGCTCGATCATGCCCTTGATGATTGAATCATTCATACCGAGATTGAGCACGGTGTCCATCATGCCAGGCATACTCATTGGTGCACCTGATCTTACTGATACGAGCAACGGATTGTTCGGGTCATTGAATTTCTTTCCCGTTTCCTTTTCCACTTCTTTTAACGCGTCCAGAATCTTCGGTCGTAGCTTTTCCAGGAGGTTATTATCTTCGAAATAGGCAAGGCAAGCTTCACACGTGATGGTGAATCCCGGTGGGATGGGCAATCCCATGGACTTCATTTCTGCAAGGTTTGCACCCTTTCCACCGAGCGAGTTTTTCATGCTCTTGTTGCCTTCCTCAAACAGGTATACGTATTTCTCATCTGTCAAGTGTATCGACTTCCGAAAATGTAATTACCGGTGTATGGTCTTTGCCGGGTCATTTCGTGATTATAGCGTGTAGATGTAGATGGGGCGGTTTTTAAGGCTATTAAGAAAAATCTTCAATATGCGCGGTTTCACCAGTCCCCTTAATAAAGATCCCGGTGTAACTTGCACCATGGCAAATCAGAAAAAAACTTTAGAATCACTTTTCAAGGATCCACCGAATGAATTCAGGCACATGCCATTCTGGTTCTGGAATCACGAGATGGTGGAAAAGGAGGTCGTTCGGCAGATCAATGATCACCACGAACATGGCATCGGCGGTGAATTTATTCACCCGCGTCATGGGAGGCTCACGCCCTACATGGGAAAACGTTGGCTAGAAAACGTGGAAGCTGCTGCCGATGAATGCAAGCGCTTGAACATGCCCTGTTATCTTTACGACGAAGATAATTGGCCAAGTGGACCGGCAGGAGGTTATATCACTGGTCCATATCGTCCTGAAAACAGGGGGAAGTTCCTAGCGATGTTCGATGAGGATGTATTCGAGGGTCCATGCAAAGTGAACTACAAGCTTGATTACCAGCAAATATCTCCTGAAACCACTTTTTACGCGGCAATCGCAGTACCGGAACCCGAACACTACCCCGATTTCTCTGGAGTTGTATCAATGTGGCAAGACGTCTCGGAACACGTGAAAGACGGCATTTTTACCTGGGACGTGCCAGAAGGGAGCTGGTGCGTGCTGTTTTTCTGTATCCTGATCAATCCCCATGATGCCAACTTGAATGGATACATCGATATCTTGAGGCGGGAAACAGTGAGGGAATTCATTGAATTCACCCACGAGAGATATGTCGACTACTTCATCGAACAGGGCAAGAAGGATTACATCGGTGACGTGATCCCCGGGATCTTTACCGATGAGCCTTCAATGGCTCACATGCAAGCCCCCGCAGGAAATTTCATCAACTGGATGACATTCACTCCCGAGATGCCCGACAGGTTCAGAGAAATGCACGGGTATGATTTCAACGAAATCTTGGCATCGATGGTTTACGACACTGGTGAAATTTCCGCAAAGCATCGGTGCGATTACTGGGAAACAACTGTTGCAATGTACGTGGACGCGTTCTACAAGCAAATCTACGATTACTGCGAACAACATGGCTTGAAGACCACCGGTCACGTGAACGCGGAGGGCAGCTTTCCCTCCCACATTAAAAACCATGGAGATTTCTTCAAGGTATTCGAATTCATGCATTTCGGGGGATGCGACCAGCTAACAGAACAAGTTAGACCCGATGGCATTGAACATTTTTGGAATGTCACCACGAATCCTTATACAGGCATGGCAATGGACATGATCACGGCAAGCAAGTTAGCCAGCTCGGCAGCACATCTTCTCGGGAAGCCAAGGGTGCTCGTGGAATCATGGGGTACTTCCTCTTGGGATATCACCATGGCGAGCGCAAAGCGAGTGAATGATTATCTCATCGCAACAGGTTGTGACCTTTTCGTTCCACATTCCTTCAACATCTCCGAAGATAGCTACAGGAAGGGAGACCATCCTGCTGCCTTTAATTACCAACCATATTACAAGCATTGGAAGTTGCTCGCCGATCACACCGCCAGGTTATGTGCCATTCTAAATGCAGATAGTGGCACCATGATACCGGAAGTCTTATTCCTATACCCGTCCAAAACTTTCCATGCAGAGCACCCGTGCCAGCCCACCAGTCTCCTGTATACCATTTGTGAATACTTCATCCACGCGACAGATTGCCTGTACAGGCAACAAGTGGATTTCGAGTTTGCCAACGAGGAAATGATAACCGGGGGGCAGATCAACGGGAATGAAATCGTGATCAACTCCATCCCATTCAAGGTATTGTATCTTGGGGCAACCACGTGCATGCCACTTGAATTTGCTCGATTCGTTGAGGAATTTTACAACGCTGGCGGGAAGATAATTGCCACCCTTGCACTGCCATGGAAGGATCCCGCCAAGGGTGAATCGGAAGAAATTTGCACTATTTTCAAGAATATCTTCAACATGGATCCAATGGCACTGGCAGGAGGTGAGGGTGCTAGCACGGGGAACACCTTCAAGATCCATGAAAGCGTGAATGATGCAGGGGGCCATGCGGTATTCATACCTGGAGCTCGAGAAGCCCCATGGCACGGCGGGTTTTTCCCCGCATTTCAAGAAGCCATTAACAAGGTAATTCCCATGGATGCACGAGATACCTGTCTATGGAAGGATCAGGATGATGGGCAAGAACACCCAGCATACATCATGGCCACGCACAAGAGCATCGATGGGAAGGACTATTATTTCCTCGCCAATACGTCAAAGGATATCGAATACAAGAATGTCGAAGTCATCCTCAACGTTGTCGCAGCTGGCGTGGATATATGGGACACGTTAACTGGTGAGATAACTCCGGTAAAAGGATATGACATTGAAAATGGAAAAACCTTCTTGCACCTCGATTTCCCGAAATACAAGTCATACCTAGTTGTCGTAACTCCCCCGGGCGGTCAAGCATCGATCGGGGAACGGGTATCACGCCCCGGGAAATCCCTTTCCATGGAAGATCCCTTGGAAACCATCAACCTCGGGAGGCAATTCACGCTCGATGTGAAGGATCCTAATTGTGCAATGCTGTACTTGGACTGGCATTCCTCCTACGAGGCAAACGCGGGAAAAGCGTGGGGATACAAGTCGATTCGAACCTTTTCCCATGATTTCAACATCCAAGAAAAGGATGCAATCAATCAGGTGAAACTGGTGATTGAAGGGCTGGTTGGTGATTACGGGTGGGCGAAGAGCACCACTGATCCCTTGGTTGGGGGAGATAGGGCTCATTTTACAATCCCCTCTTGCGTGAAAGTTAGCGTGAATGGCAAGCTGGTAAACTTGAAGTTCGATTTTGAAGTGGAATACCTTGATGCTTACTGGATCGTGGCAGATATCACGAAACACCTGCAGGAAGGGAAAAATACCGTTATGATGGCGTGCAGGACCTCCAACCATCAAACCTTCCATGTTGTCACCGATCCTTGGCGATTGATAGGCGATTTCGAGGTTGAGGAGGCGGCTGCCATACCGATGTTAAAACCCGTCAGGAAAAAGATCAACTTGGGTCCGCTGGGCGAACAAGGCTTTCCACGATACCATGGTGGTATCGGATACACCAAGGAAATATCCATTCCCGCGCGGGCGGTTGGAAAGCGCGTCGTCCTGTCCATGAATGGAACAACCGATTGCGTGGAGGTGCACGTCAATGGCAATCTTCTTGGCGTGTGCTGGAACAGGTGGGATATCGA
>WJJB01000139.1 GCA_014729935.1 Candidatus Bathyarchaeota archaeon
ATGATGACTTGAAATCTGGAACGGTTTCAATAAATGGACGGGATGTGCGGGTAAGGCCACTCTCCTCATACAAGATGGCAAGTGAAATTGCGGAAATACTGAAAAGATGGATAGAAGATGGTAATTTCAATCTCACGAAACCCGTCGAGAAGATCAGCACAAAAACCAGGTTTTCACCAATAAAAGACAAGTCCGAGGTTATCTTCGTCAAAGATCTTTGTCAAGATGTTGTCACGTGCAAGTTAAAGGATTCCTTGGTTGACGTTGCGAAACAAATCGTGAAGCACAACGAGGATCATATCGCCGTCACCGACAATCAGGGCAAGCTAAGGGGCATCATTACCAGCTTCGATGTAACAAGAGCCGTTGCCTTTAACAAGGAAAAAGTGCAAGATATCGTTACAAAAAAGGTTATTTCAGTCAAATGCAACGAGACACTCTATGAAGTCGTGAGAAAATTGAAGAAATTCAACATCTCGGCAATGCCGGTGGTTGATGCCAATAACATGGTACTAGGAATCGTTTCAGAATCAATGCTCATCAAGAACTTGGTGCCCAAGCCCAACCTGAAGCATGGGAATAGCAAGAAAAAAAAGTGAAGTGCATGTTTACATGAGAAAGATTAACATCATTCTCCCACGAGATTATGACTATAACGGCATCAAGCCAAAAATTTCTGTCAGCCTGAAGGGAGAAAAGGTAATTGCCACCATCATTAGATCCACGTTTACTTCTGAAGGCTTACACTTGGTTGTCAATATTCCAAAAGAGGTTGATGACAAGGAATTCATAAAAATATTCTCCCAAGATGGTGCCATTGCATACAAACGTGCCTTGGTTACCGTTGATGAGAATGAATGCATTGAATGTGGCCAATGTACTGCCATGTGCGTGTATGGTGCATTGGATCTCGATGAAAATTTCAGCCTTATCGTCAATCAAGATAATTGCACGGGATGCAGGTCTTGCATCGACGCGTGCGTGAGAAGATGCATCACGGTTCAATAATTCATTGGATTATTAGCCTGCTATCATGCTTGTTATAAACAAGATAGTAAGCTTGACCTCGCTTTTGCAAGATGTTCACCGGTATTTTAAAATCCCTCCAAGGTATTCATGTTTACTATTAATAGGGTCCGAAAGTGAAGATTTCAAAGGTTTCCGACAGAATATTTATTAACAACATCAGCTTAATCATAGTCAGCAAAATCCGCCAATATTTGCTGAAACTTGCGTCTGATTCGTCATGATCGGCACGCTTGTTGGAGAGAACCTACATTCATACCATAGAGTTGACAATAGGATGAGAATAATCACTATCAATTTATCGGAACCCCACATTGACGCACTGAAAACATTACAAGATTTGGGCCTTTATCCATCTCGATCGGAAGCCATCAGAGTAGCAATTCGGGATTTCTTGCAAAAAGAGTTTGGATTCGCTCAAAAAATCGAGGAATCCGAACCAAGCATCGAATTAAAAGCCGAGGGCATCACCGTGCAGGAAAAGAAGAAGGAAATCTCTCGAATCCTGCGAAAACTGAATCAAGAACAACGGGAAGTGGGTATTTCGAACTATTAAACCCCCATCTTCCTTGTTTCCACTTTCCTTTAATATAGAACAAGATCTCCTATTTTTCAGCCGTATCATGACTGATACCCGTGATTTCAACATATACCAAGGTTTTAATATTCCAAAAACTTGACTATAAAAGATACTCACTTTTCGCAGGAAAACAGCGGGATTGCCCCATATTCTTCTTAGATTTTTCAGATATAGCAAGGCTTTGAATGCTTTCAAGATTGATGAGCAGTCTTTCAAGCTCCCGATAAGGATGTTTGCTTAAGCAATCTCTTATGCAAAAACCCGTCTAACGGCGGAAAAATTTAAAAGGTACGGCTCAGCTTGTTTCTTTACTTTTCATTCGATGGAAACAATTGCACCAAGTATTACCCCAAGCATTTTGACATTCGATATCAACAGGTGAAGAAAGCGGAAGTAAAAAAACTTGGTACGCCCCTTCGATTCACTGCCAATAACCATCTCCTATTCAGGATTCATAAACCTGGTAGTAGAGTAATAGGAAGGAGCGTCGCAAACGAGAAAATGGAAGTGATAGGGAAGGTTCATGATCTTTTCGGACCCATTAACCAACCCTTCCTATCTGTTTCGCTGAAATCAAAAAATAACGATATCTCCATTGCACGGTTGACCAAGTCCACCTTCTTCCTTCTTCACGATAATCGACAGCATGGTAAACGTTATTCCCCACGGAGAAAGAAATCCAAGTAATTTCATGAAAAGGGTTAGGTGAAATCTCACATGGTTGAAAACGTAAAGGAAATCAATATTAAAGCAAGAGAAGAGCGAGAGCTTTGCACGGAGTGTCAGGAGGGATACTTCGTGGTCGACGAGGTTCGCGGGGAAAAAATCTGTTCAAATTGTGGTTTAGTTGTTAAATCCAAGATAGTTGACCTTGGACCAGAATGGAGGGCATTCGACTCCGATCAAAAGAAGAAGAGAACAAGGGTTGGTGCCCCTATCACGTACACTATTCATGATAAGGGCCTAAGCACCATGATCGATTTCAGGGATAGAGATTCATTTGGTAGGAAGATCACGCCGAAAATGAAG
This sequence comes from Candidatus Bathyarchaeota archaeon, assembly GCA_014729935.1. Taxonomy (GTDB): domain Archaea; phylum Asgardarchaeota; class Lokiarchaeia; order Sigyniarchaeales; family Sigyniarchaeaceae; genus WJJB01. The sequence goes on from WJJB01000139.1 coordinate 2,636, forward strand.
GCAAAAGTGTACCGGTACAGGAAATGGCAACGGAGGATCAGGGTCTCAGACGCCATGGAACGTAATCTTACCTTTGCCCTTACCGAGCTTGATCGGATGGCGTCCGCGTTAACCCTCCCGAAGAATCTCAAGGAACGGTCCTCAAAAATCTACAGGGCAGCAGTTCGAAAGCACCTTATTAGAGGGCGTAGCATTGAAGGAGTTGCTGCAGCCAGTATTTATGCGGGATGCAGGCTCTGCAAGATTCCACGAACATTGAGCGAGATCGCTGATGTTGCCAGGGTGGACAAGCGTGAAATTCACCGGTGTTATAGATTTATCTCCCAGAAATTATCATTGAATGCGGTTCCCACCTCCCCATTGGAATACATTTCCAGGTTTGCAAGTGGTTTAAAATTATCAGGGGATTGCCAAAAAACGGCAAGGAAGATATTGCGTGCCGCGGATCAACGAGGATTAACCTCGGGAAGGGGGCCAACAGGAGTTGCAGCCGCTGCCTTGTACCTTGCCAGCGTGTTGCAGAACGAGCGCCGCACCCAGCGGGATATTGCAAAAATCGCCAAGGTGACCGAGGTAACAGTCAGGAACCGGTTCAAGGAATTGATGTACAAGCTTAACATCAAAATTCCAGAAGAATGAGCATTTTCCCTCTCCTTTTTTAACCGAAAACGGTTTCAATGGCACCCGTCATGATTTCCAGCTTTTTCATGGCAAGCCTGTATCCCAATCCATCTTCAATTCTATCGAAGGCTTGCATGCCTCCAAATCCACAATCAGGCTTGATGATGAGATTATCCTCACCGAATCGATTCTTGGCATCTTCAAGCCGAGTCACGACGTTCTCGTGGGTTTCCAGGTAGCTTCCCACTTCTCTTCCAGGAATTGGGACGGGATTGGTCTGGATGGCGCCAAATGCCAGTACCTTCCCATGTGCCTCCAGGCTCTCCTTGGAGAAAAGGTCGAAATTCTTGGGACTAGTCTCGAACTCGTGGTCCAAGTAGTGCAAGTTCGTTTCGAGGAGCATGTCCCTGAGAAGTGGGCTTAAAGTCCCGCAGACATGCAATGATCCTTCTTCTGGAATGTTCTTGGCAGCCTCATTAATGACCTCCTTCACGAATTCCTGCTGGTGGAATAAGACTTTTTTCCTGCCGACGAGTTGGGACAAGAAGGGTTCATCAATTGAAATTATCGTGAATCCCATGTTCTTGTATGCTTCAGTCACCCGTGCCATGAAAGCTGCCATTTTTTTCAAGAGTTCGGGAAACAGGTGGCCTCGGGGTTCCCTGAACAATAATGGTTTCTTTCCTGCCACCATTTCTTCATCATCAATAATAATATTCGAGCATAGAGTGAATGGGCCGGTTAAACATGCTTTCATCCCATGTATCCGTGATTTCAAGCTAGGTTCTTCGTTCAAGATATCCAGCACCCGCTTGCCGTAACCTGTCGCGACAGGTTTTTTCGGAAAATCAACGTCTCTATCAAGATGGAACTCCTTTCCTTGCAGGGAAAGATCATCAAGGATGTCGGCCAAAGGCTGGAGAATTTGATGATTCATGTCCACGAGCTGGGGATAACACGGAATCGTTATCCCGCTATTAATCTGGTCCTTGAAAACCCGCTTGAAATTCTCTTCTGTATTGGGTAATGGAAAGGAACCCACGACTGTCGAATCCATGGTATGTCTTTTCCATGCATGAATTTAAAGGTTGATATCCGGAACACCGGAGTGGACTTATATTATCCTTGGGAGAATGCAGCAACAAATTCTTATAATTGATTTACCTCATCTTATTCAGAATCAGCGACTTGGATGGATACCATGCCATTCTTCAAAAAGAATAAGAACTCAACCGACAAGGAAACCACGCTCTTGGATCTCAAGGTAGCCATCAAGAAAATAGATAATTCCATCAAGAAGAAGGAAAATGGCATCGATGGATTGAAACGTAAAGCAATGGTGGCTTTATCCAATAAACGGGAAAGCCTTGCCCGAACCGTTCTTGCGAAAAAGCTCAAGCAAGAAAAGAGCGTGGAGAAGTTATACAACATTCAACGAAAATTGTCCGAGCAAATCGATGCCATCCAAGAAGCCGAGACCATGCAGGTCGCCACGAAAGCGCTCTCGAGTGCCGTTGGCGTGTTAAACCGATACGCGAAGGTCATCGAGGAACTAAACGTGCAAGAAATCATCGCCGAATCCGAGGAAAGCATGGCAATCATCGAGGATGCATCGGATATGATGGCTGACGATACCATGGATATGCTCATTGAGGATGAAATCAGCTCCGAGCTCGAAGAGCTTCAAGCGGAGGTTGCCTTGGAAATGGGAACCCAGCTTACCCTTGCCCCCGAAACCGGCGAAGTGGGAAACAAATCGGTAGCAGAAGTAAATAGAAGCGATAGTATGGTAGAATCCGATTCGGATGAGGTCAAGAAAGAACTAGAGAGATTGAAGAAAGAACTGGACCTAGCTTGATATTAGAGGTGATTTGGTAGCCATGCCCGAGAACGATGATTTACCCTTTGAAAACATGGATTTTATCGAACGAATCGAAGCTCTCCTTGATGGATTACTCGAGCAACGGCTTGCAATAAAGGGTTTAACCATTGGAAGCCATGGTGGAACAATTATTGCTTCAAAATTTCGTCCAGAACTCGATCTAACACCGAAGGAGATGGTTGCTGCAACCACGTCATTGCTTTTCATCTCCCGCCAAGCAATTTTGAAGATTCTTGATGAGGAAATCAAGCTAGTTACTACCTTCGGTCAAGATTATATATTGCTTGGATTTTTAACCAGGAACATCACCTTTGGAATCATTCTTGAACGAAACCTCATCGAGCTCGACGGGATAGACCAGTACATAGATGACTTGAAAGAGATCGCTCTCAGGATCTCAGCCATCATTGAAACCTCCGACGTGGAATACGGGGATATATTCTCTAAAATAAAGATCACCATTCCAGATGCATCAATTTACGCGATAACCACGAGGGAAGGCCTACCAATCAAGATCCAAGCGGAAACATTGGATGAGGCACGCTTGGCAGCCTTTATCTCGGCAATCTTTAATATTAACGATCTCATCACTCACGAGGAACCGGAATTCACTACCATCGTCGGGGAGGAACAAAGCATAATCATTCATTCCATCGACAAGGCAAGATTACTTGCAATTGCGGTACCAACGGGTGATAACCACCAATTGATGAAATACGTGCTCCGCATAAAGGCGCTCATAACGGAAATCTAGTATTTCATCACATGCTACCGCGGATGATGTCGAGATCACTTGCAACCACTATTTTTTCCTTCGGAAATTCCCTTGATGCCTGCTCGAGGATGGTGGTTTCCTTGCCCTCTAACATGTTTGAATAATGCACCAAGACCAAGTGCTTCACGCCTGCTCTCCGTGCGATGGATCCAGCCATCGAGGGCGTGGAATGATTGAATTGAATTGCTTTTTCCATGTCCTCATCAAGAAAGGTTGCCTCATGGATCAGATAATCGCAATTTTTGGCCAAGGAAATAATATTATCCGACGGTGCCGTGTCCGAGGTATAACAAATGCTCGCCTCGCCCCGTGGTTCACCACCCAAATCATTCACATCAATGTTTATCCTGATGGCCCTGGAGGGTGGATCATGAATCGTGTTGATTGTTTGGAATGAAATGCCGATTTCCCCCTTCAAAGGCGGGGGGAATCCCAAATCAAGGGGATGGATCGTTGCATCTGAGTCACCAACAAGTGGAGTTCTTTTCAGGGGAAATTCAAAGGCATCCCGTGGTGTATGGGTTATCGAGAGCAACGTGTCAATATCTTGAAAGATGTATTCCGGTGCAATTATTTCCAACGAATGCTTCCTGCGAAGAGCAAGCCAATTATACCACAGGAAAGACGATATACCGACGAAATGATCGTTATGCCCGTGTGATATGAAAACGGCATCGATGGTGTTGATATCTATCTTTCCGCGGAGTAACCGGGATGTGACACCTTCCCCACAATCCAAGAGTATCGATCTCTCTCGAATGGTAACAAGGATGGAAGTGGGATTCCGCTTCAACGAGAAAGTTGAAGCAGCAGTACCGAGAAATGTTATCCTGTAGTCAATCATTCGTGTTTGCCTCCTTTGACCAGATGATCATGGATCATGCTAATTTCGGATCCAGCCAACGCCCTGTTTCTATCCATGAATTCAAGCTTTCCCTTGAGTAAATACGTGAGGATGGGATCACCAAGGTTTACCATTCGTCCAGGGGGCGTGATATCCCTGATTTTACCAATTAACGTTTTCACGTTTAAGGGTTTCATCACCAAGGTTTCTCGGGAGAAGAGAATGTGCTTGATGGCATGGAACTTTGGAATGCGACATGAAGTAACGACTCGTGGATGCTTATTCAGGTTAAGTAGATAACCAGCCATGATTTCAGGGAACGCTTCCAGGTGTTCCATGAGAAAATTATGATCATGTGCCACCGAGGCTGGTTCAAGGCTTCCAGGGATCCTCGGGTTGATCTCCATGAAGTATAAGTGATTATCTGCTAATACGAAATCCACACCATAAATTCCACGCAAGCCAATTTTTTCGTGGAGTAATTGAACGAAGGATGTTAATAAATTGATGAGGGTTTTTCCAAGATTATTTAAAGGAACTTCATTACCACAATACGAAAACGGGGTTGGCGCGTTCAAGTAATCCTTTCCAATTATTTGCTTATTGATTGAAAGCAATGCTCCATCACATGCAATGATGCTCAGGTCAATTCGAGAATCCGAGCCAATGAACTCTTGCACGATCAATGGATTGATGTGGCCTGTTCCATCCGTTGCCCCGTCAAGCTTTTCCTTGCATGAGATCAGTGCTCGATTCAATTCTCGTTGTCCGCGTATTAAATTCACCCCTGCTCCTCCTGCAGTACCTCCACGTTTCAATATAAAAGGGAATTTGAAATGTGCCACCATATCTTCCATGAGCTCGTGCGGGCGCGTGCGTCCAGGGTCTTCATAGATCCTGGTATTCGGGAAACTGATAGACATCCCGGGCTCGTCCACAAGGTCCTTTATCGATGCCAGGTCACGACAACGAGTAATAACATCCCCGGTGCTTCCCATGACCGACCCTAAAGTAGCCAAGGTATCCCACGCGCCTGGAAAATCATCAAAACCACTTCCGATCAATATCAGGGGGTCAACTCCAGCGAATAATGAGCCTTCCCCATCATTTTCGATGATATTTCGTGTTGCTTGAATGGCCCATCTCCTGAATCCCTCGGGTGTTGGTCCATGGGACGAAGCATCATCTCTTGAATCATCAAGAGCATCCCGTGTCCCAATCTCATTCCTGAATTGCTCGAGATAATACTTGCCCTGTATTCCCTTCAAGGTGAGATCCGCGTCCCCGAAATAATCCACGACGATCGGATTCAAGCCGAGATGAAGACAGGCTTCCACCAAGGGTCTTGCATTATACCCGATAATAATTATATTCAAGGGGGTAGGCAAACATCCCGGTGCATTAAAAAGATTCCCCGTGGGAATTCAAGATCCACCCTCAGGCATCCTCCAAGTGACGCATGCCCCTTATCGAGGTGCAGGAAGGAACATGACTAACCTTATAACCTTCGACAAGTTTAGTAATTATGACGTTGGTGTTTTTACTAGAAGTGTATTCCAACCGAAAATCTCTCATCAGGCTTCATTAATTAAATGAAAAGGACAACTGGTTCCCATAATGCCCGAAGATCTCGCCATGATCAAGAAAATCCTTGAAAAGATCGGTCTTTCAGTTCCTAGCATAAAGCATTGCCTGCTCATGGACAGGACTGGACTCTTAATCGCCAGTTACACTAAATACATTTTCAAGGAGATAGATATTGATGCAACGGGTGCCATCATTGGTGCCGTGTTCCAAGCAGCAGAGGAGGAAGCCTCCACGCTTCAATATAATGAATTGGAAATTCAAATTAATGAATATGATGATGGATTCAGGTTTGCAGTATCTTGTGGGGACGCTGGCGTGTTAAGCGTGATTACCGAAAAAGATGTGCAAATCGGGTTGGTGCGAGCCTCAATGAAGAAATATGCACCGTATCTCACGAAACTGCTCAAGAAGATCTTCAACACGTCCAATGCCAAGGCCATGGATGACCTGAAAGATCTCTTCTCATCTGATTTTGAATCCTTCCTGTAATCGAAGCTTTCCACGCGCCCTCGTGATGTGTTGAAGAACGTTCAACCTTTTTCAGTCATGGATTCCTTGTTAATTAGACATGGAAGGACAGGATATCAAGAAGAGGCTCCTTGATTTTGTCACTCAAAGGGATTGGGTTCGATACCATAATCCCAAGGATTTAACGCTCGCAATCTTTATTGAAATGGCAGAACTTGCCGAGCATTTCCTCTGGAAATCCAATGATTCGATAGAAGAGTATTTAGGCCACGAGCAGAACATGAATGGGATTCTTGAAGAAATCGCAGATATTCTTATTTATTCCTTGAACATGATAAATGCAATTGAACGAATCTCGGGAAAATCAATAGATGTGCGAAAAATCATTGAAGATAAAATCCTGAAGAATTCCAAAAAGTATCCCGTTGATGAATGCAGGAAAAAGGGATTTTAGGTGAACGGGGAATGGAGAAAGATGAAGGTTTCACGGGTTTTTCGCAAGTTCCCTGGTTCCTAGCATGGGATTAACTTGACATGTTCTCGGACGGAATGCAAGAAAAGTATAGAAGCCAATTCTTTTTATACACGGAGCATTGATTGTCTCAATCAACTGATTGATTCAACGCGATCAAGATGAGGTTAAAATCATGAGCTATATCACGTTTGAAACACCGAAAGAAATGCAGAATGAAGCATTGGAATTGGTTACAGAAGTTATCAAGTCTGGCGGAAAGGTAAGAAAAGGAGCAAATGAAGTTACCAAGGCTATCGAGCGGGGGCAAGCTAAGATCGTGCTCATTGCTACTGATGTTGATCCCCCCGAGATCGTGTTTTACCTTCCCCCGTTATGTGATGAAAAGAAGATCCCCTACATTTTCGTTGATGGCAAGCAAGAAATCGGCAACTCCTTGGAGCTAGAAAAGGTCGGTTCAAGCGCTGCAGCAATCGTTGATGAGGGAAAGTTGAAAGACCGGGTTGCAACCTTGGTAGATAAAGCCAGCAAGCTGAAGTGATCCAGGTGAGGGCATGAGTTCAAACAGGGATGGTCAAGATGATGCTGTTGCCGCAGAGGTTATCCAGATCGTTGGGCGAACAGGCATCACTGGTGAAATTATCCAAGTGAAAGTCCGGGTCTTGGAAGGACGAGATACCAATCGAATATTAACGCGGAACGTTAAGGGTCCCGTGCGCATTAACGATATATTGATGCTCCGAGAAACTGAACGTGAAGCAAGGATAATCAGGCGTTAGAACCAAGATTTTTGATAGAACAAGAAAAAAAACGTGAAAAAAATGATCGTGCCGATTCGCTGCTTCACTTGTGGCAACCTAATTGCAGATAAGTGGGACGAGTATTTACAGTTACTGGAGCAAGAAATTCCCCCGAGCGAGATATTTAACAGATTGGACTTGGATCGATATTGCTGCCGCCGCATGCTTATTGCACACGTGGATCTCATCGAAGATGTAATGAAATTCACGAGACAGCAATAATCCTACATATTTTCTCTTCAAGAACGTTGGCTTCATCAATCCTCATGCCAACAACGAGCCGTTCGATGATATGCTAGTAATATCTTGTTTGAAATGCTCTCTTTTCATGCAAACCAATATAATAGCGAGCTATTATTAGTAATATACCGATACATCTTGAATGAGCGATGTTGAACTCAGAGAAAGTTGCTGCTGAAACCGGAAAGGATTCTACAACACCACCAGAAGAGACCATGATCAATGTAAAAGCCATTCTTGAATGTAATAATTGCGGGTACAAGAAGGTATTCAAGAATAAGTTCAAGCGGGATGACATGGAAATGCTGGTGGTTTCTGCAAAGGTCATGGCATGGTCCGTCTGTGAATGTGGTGAGCTTATCGAGTTCTCCCTTGAATTTGATATTTAGAAGAAAGAACACCAATCTAATTAATTATTCATCAGTAGATTTCAAGACGCGTGGTTCTTGCGAGCTTGAAGTTCCCCGCCCTAACTCACTAAAGGGACGGGTTTCCTCTTGCAACAAGTGAGATGCATCCTTCGATGATATGTGTAGAATGCCACTGAGTCCTCAATGCTTATCGATTTCTGGTGCTTTCACGTCTTAACTCTGGAGTTTTGGATTGCTTTTCTCAATTCACCAATCGATATTATGGTTTCTGCTGAGCATTGATGGGGGTGAATGGATTCATAACTTAGTAGCTTGATGGATACCTGCATTTCATCGGGAATCCTTTCATATTTCTCGCTTCCCAAGAGGTACGCCATCCTTCTTACAACATCCTCAGTGAATAATGGATCTTGGTGCACGATGCGAATGAGATTCGCCTCATCGGGTCGCTTAAGTATACCCGCTATCTTTCCAGACATGGAGGCTTCAATGGTGGAGATCATGTCCATGATGTCAACTGCACCTGGATGGGGAACCTGCAGGGTCAATGTTCCCACCGCACGTTGGTTATGGGTGGCAACGGGTATCACGTTCAGTATTTTTTCCACGGTCTCTCCATCTATGGCGAGATCCTCTCTATTGGCGAGGATCTCCTTTGAAAATTCACAAGACATTTCTTGACCACAAGGACAAGCAATCATGCCTTCTGCGATGGCTGTTAGAAATATTTTATACGTGTATTCACCACCATCACCCCGGTGGCCGATCACCTCGCATTTCAAGTAATATGCTGCTTGGGTGGACGCCTTTCCCTCCCGCTGGCGCATTTGGATGATAAATGGCCCCTCCATCTGGACGTGAGACACGTTACTATACCCGTGCTTATCAAGCAAGGATCCCGCGATATTTACCCCAAATCTCTCGATATTTTGGATGGGATCGTAGATATGGTCGGTGATGCATTCATCTATCGACTCGGCAGAGCGAGACATGTGAGCACCACGTTGCATGGCAGGGAGGGAGATGAACGCGTTGATGTTCAAGTTAATGGAGTATTTCCCATCTTCCCTGTTAATTTCTATGCGCTTTTTTACATCTTCCAATCCCACGAGCTTGATGGGAATTCGAAATTCTAGGATTTCTGCCTGCAGGTCTGCCTTGAATCGTGACATGCTACCATTGGATTAATGCGAATTGAGAAAAAAATATTGCTTCTAGAGACTAAGAGCATCCTGCACGAAGGCACCATGATGTTCCAGTGCATCTTCGGCACGAGCCAATTCCCTTCCAAGGTATAGGAGATGTTCCTTGGTCAAGCTTGGAAACCTGTCAAGGATGATCTTTCCCAGGATTTCTGCCGATATACCCTCGAAATAAGCAATTGGTTTCGATTTATTGTAGGCGGCAACCTGAATGGTGCTCTTACGTGCATCTATCATGATCTTGAAATAAATACCAGATGGATCTGCCGTGTAATGTCCCTTGGAGACATTGGCTGGCTTTTTCACGATGAGCGGCAATACTGCTTTTTTATCAAACAAGGGTATGGTAGGATGCTTGCTTTTACACCGTAAGGCATCAAATCCAAGGTTTTTCGGGCAGGAGCCCTTCATTTTAGCCATGAAGGTGAGTTTTGCTGCAGTCGCCATCTCCGATACGGACCCCAAGCACTTGTGACTATCCTCCGTGGTGAATAAAATACCCACGCCAATTTCAATTCCCATGACGGCTAAAAGCGCATTTATCCCGTGGGAATCTGCATCGATCATTTCAGTAACATTAGAACCGCCGACAAACATCGGAATTGGTGGTATTGTACCCTCCTTGGTCAATCTATGGAACGCGGAATAAGCTTCTATTGAAAGCATGGTGCCTGGCACGATGGGACTGTTAAGGATCGGATCTGCCAAGAGCTTGGTAAAACCAGCATCAATTGCCTTTCCGACTAAGCCTTCCAGTTTCTTCACTCTCTCCAGCGGATGGGCAGGTAATTTTCCTACCTTCATGTTGGTTGGTATGAGGACAAGTACGAGATCCGTGTCAAGTGATGGAAGGATGTCACTATTCCCCTCATCAATACTGAGAATGACGGAAGCACCGGCATCCACTCCCGAAATGATTTCCCGCTCATCGAGGCTGTCAATGCTTACCAGGCAGGAGTGCTCATCTTTCACATAGTTAATGATCTCGGCAATGGAATCCGGTTTAGAAACACCAGGCGTGCAACCAATATCTATGATATCAGCACCAGCCTCTAGGAAACGTGCGGATTCTTCTCGAATTTCCACGAGGTCCCTTTCAGGTGCATTAATGATTTCTGCCATGATTGCGGGAGGGAAATCCCTTCCAATGTGTATCGTGTTATTTTTCTGCTCCACGGTAAAATTCCGAAATGGTTTTGATAAGTTTTCCACGATATCCTGGTTTTCAACGTTTTGCAATGATGGAAGCACCTTTGAACCATCCTGGATCATGGAATATAATCGGATCCGTTCGTTAATGATCTCGGGATACCTTAAGGGTAAATCCCTTTCCCTGGAACCACGTTTCTCCATCATTTCCTTGATTTCATCAAAGGAGAACGCATCTTGATTGGAAATAAGGTCCTTGAGCATTTTCAAGTATCCCGGCAAGTCATGCAATTGCCTGGGCCCCTTTAGAACCTTCAAACCGGATCTCAAGGAATCCTCATTCCATTTTATGCTTCCGGGAATGATGATGATACCCTCTTGAATGCTTGGATTAGCTTCCACGAGTTGGACTATATCTCGGCGGGACAGGAAGGAAGCAACAGATACGGGAGCAATGATCATCCTCGTGCGGTCGTCGAGATGCACGATCTTCTTCACACTCGCCGAGGCAACCTCTCCCGTGACGAGCCAGATGATAGTTGAGTGTCTTGCATTCATCCTGTCAGGCACGCTCGTTTATCTATTCAGTCGCATCTTCACTTGGTACCTCTTTATTCTTGAGTCTCAAGATCTTGTCGTGCAATTTCATGAATCTCGCCCTGATGGCTTCTGGATTATCATCTTCTGGTTCATCTTGCATTAATATCTTCAGGATCTCGAATGC
>WJJB01000140.1 GCA_014729935.1 Candidatus Bathyarchaeota archaeon
CGGATTTTGCAGCAGATACCAATACCCTCATCGTGTATGATAATGCATACTCGGAATTCTTTTTTGATGATTACGTGACCCCGTCCTTCCTAGAAACGAATATGAATCACGTAGAAATCCATTCTGCATCGAAAACTTTTAACATGACGGGATATAGGTGTGGTTGGGTTGTCGGAAATGCAGAAATCATAGCAGGTTTGCGAAAGATCAAGTCACAGATAGATTCAGGATGTCCCACGTTCATTCAGAGAGCCGTTATGAAAGGATTGGAGCTATATGATGGCCAGCGTCGACCGGACAAGGTCAGGGAAAATATGGCAATTTACCAGGAACGGCGTGACATCATGATGAAAGGGTTAGATGAACTGGGATGGGAAGTGACCATGCCTAAAGCAACCTTTTACATCTGGGTGAAATCGCCCGAAAAAGATTCTATGGCATTTGCCGAGAAAATGATCAATGCAGGGGTTGTTGGCACGCCTGGCGTGGGATTTGGTGCTACCGGTGAGGGATATCTAAGATTTGCCATGACGCAACCAGCGGAACGCATCAAGGAAGCAGTGGATCGATTGGAATCTCTCAAATAACTTCCTCACATCATCATGAATGGTTGAGAATGAATACTTGCTATTCTCCTGATTTATGGATGGATGCAAGAATTATCGCCATCTGGTTAAGCAAAGGGAGGATTAACCTCTAATAATCAATGATTCCCTCTGCTTTGGTCTATCAACGAGAGATTTAAAGTCATTTATGCATGATTATGTATGATGATAAAACGTGATGTGGTGCGATAACGATGAATGAAGAAGCAAAGAAAAAAGAGAAAATTATTGGTATAGACCTTGGAACGTCCAATAGTGCGGCGGCAGTGCTCATCGCGGGAAAACCTCAGATAATCCCCGCCGCTGAAGGAACGACAGTTGGGGGCGGCAAGGCCTTCCCCTCGTATGTCGCATTCACGAAGGATGGAAATCGATTAGTTGGGGAACCCGCGCGTCGCCAGGCAATTTCTAATCCAGAAAGAACCATCACCGCTATCAAGCGAAAGATGGGTACCAATTACACGGTGGATATTGATGGCAAGAGCTACACGCCGCAGGAAATCTCGGCAATGATTCTGTCCAAGATCAGGCAGGACACCGAAGATTACTTGAATGAGAAGATCGAGAAGGCGGTTATTACCGTCCCCGCGTATTTTAACGACGCGCAACGAACCGCAACGAAGGATGCAGGTAAGATTGCGGGCTTGGATGTTGTTCGTATAATTAATGAGCCAACAGCAGCTGCATTAGCATTCGGTCTCGATAAGGTGGACGAGGAACTCAAGATCGTCGTTCTCGATCTTGGCGGTGGAACTTTTGACGTTACCATCATGGAAATGGGCGAAGGCGTCTTCAAGGTAATCTCTACATCTGGAGATACCCAACTTGGCGGCACGGATATGGATCGCTTGATAACTGAAGATCTTGCCATGGAATTCAAGCGAAAAGAGAACATAGATCTCTTGGAAGAACCCACTGCCAAGCGACGGCTGACCGAGGCTGCGGAAAAAGCAAAAATTGAACTCTCGACCTTGTATAGCACGCAAATCAATCTTCCCTTCATAGCACAGGATGAAGCAGGGCCAAAGCATATCGACATGGAATACACTCGATCCCGCATGGAAGAAGTGATTAGTCCCGTGCTTGCTCGGTTGGATCGGCCGATGGAGCAAGCACTGGAGGATGCCAAGCTTTCAAAGACGGACATAAACAAGATCATCTTGATAGGGGGACCAACCAGGATGCCTTGCGTTCGGGAACGATTTGAAAATTTCTTTGGCAAGAAAGCAGAACGTGGCGTGGATCCCATGGAAGCAGTTGCTGTTGGTGCAGCCATTCAAGGAGCCGTGCTCGCTGGCGATGTGAAAGATATATTGCTTCTCGACGTGACACCCCTCACGCTTGGATTGGAAACCCTAGGTGGCGTCATGACTCCCCTTATCGACAGGAACACGACCATCCCCGTGCGGAAGAAAAAGACCTTTTCCACGGCAGCAGATAACCAGCCAAGCGCAGAAATTCACGTGCTGCAAGGCGAGAGACCTATGGCAGATGATAATATCTCACTCGGGAAATTTTTCATTGATGGCATTCCTCCAGCACCTCGTGGAATTCCGCAAATCGAAGTTATCTTTGAAATCGATGCAAATGGCATCCTGCAGGTAACAGCCAAGGATCTTGGCACGGGACGTGATAAATCCATCCGCATCGAGGGCACGAAGAAACTGGACGAAAATCAAATCGAGAAGATGCGTGAAGAAGCAGAAAAGCACAAGGAAGAAGATGAGAAACTCAAGGAACTCATCCAGAAGCGCAACGAGCTCGATGGAATGGCATACCAAGCAGAGAAAATGATGAAAGATAACCCTGATAAGCTGGATGATGCCCTCAAGGACAAGCTATTGAAGGGAATCGAGCACGCGCGGGATGTCATTAAAAACAATCCAAATGATGGCGCAGCGATAGATAAAGCGAAGCAAGAACTTGAAGGATCCCTTCATGAGCTTGCCCAGAAGATATATGCACAAGGTGGCGCACCCCCTGGTGGACCTGGTGCAGCACCTGGTGGTGCTCCTGGAGGCATGGGTGGTGGCATGGATGAGATGATCCGGCGAGCCCAACAGGCTGCCAGCATGGGAGGATCACAAGCACAGCAACCACCTGGTGCATCGAGTAAAGACTCTGATGATAAAAAAGAAGCCAAGAAGCGCGTCGTGGACGTTGAGTGGGAAGACGAGTGATTGCCTAGTACTCCCCTTGACTCCATACCCTTTCATTTTTCCCGTGAACTCTCCCACCATGAATGAATACCGCGGCTTCTAGCTCGTGCCTATGGCTGGAGCTCGCCACGAGTTCATCGCTGCTTCTGTTATGAGCGAGCCCGTGTATCACGGCATATCGTCTGGTCGCCTTCGGGAAGCGGTCCAGGAACGATTTCCCGTTCACGGGAGGGTTCCTCAATAGGAAATCGTGGTCCCCATTTTCGGCTTTCAGCAGGAATACGACCATGATGTTGATCGCCGGGGTGAGGTCGAAACCCATCCGATTTTCACAATTACAATCAATAATTCTCTCGGAAAACGCGGAACCGTCAGGTCCTTACCGTTGGCGAGAAGGGAATTAGCAAAAATTGGATTGACAAGGAACCGGCATGTCGCCTATCCACTCGAGCATGGCATGCTGGGATGAATGCGTGGAAGAATTTTGCTGCTATTTCGCTCGGAAATTGTCACCCGCGAACCAATTGCTCTATCATATTCACGGTACCCCGGTTCCTGTTCCGCGCTCGGGTGAATCCGAAGTTTTTGCGTTAGTTGCACGGCATCATCACGGGGGATGGTTTTAGCCCTAGCTCCTCGTTGGTTTTTTTACCCGGCGAACCGGGCCAGGAGCTCGCGAGCTAGGTTACCTTTCTCCTCGTCATTTATAAACCCGATGGAGACAAAAATTTCTGAAAATAACGTCTATTTATCGCCTTGCGATGCCACGTATTTCTTGAGGCAATCCAAAGTAACTTGCCCGGTCGTGCACAATAAATAGCTAGGACTCCAAAGATGACCGCCCCATAATTCCCTCTTCATCCGCGGAAATTCCTGAAACAAGCGTCTTGCTGAAACTCCCTTAAGGGAATTGATATAGCTCGACAACCGTATCCTTGGCGTGGTCTTTACCAGCATGTGGAGGTGATCCAAGTCTGTTTCCTGGTCGAGCACGTCCACGTCGAACTTTTTCGACACCTCGATGTTGATCTCCTTTAACCGCGTGATGATGTCCTCCGAATCGAATATCTTCCGGCGATATTTCACGCAACAAGCATGATGGTATGTGAGGGTGTAGACAGAATGGCTTCCTTTATCTAGCTCGTATCGCATTGCTATCAAGGAGATGAGGCATGAGAGCAATAAGAGCCTTGCGGCGTTAAACCCGCCCTGAAGGCGGGGACTTCTTTTATAGGTTAAAACACCTTAAGCTAAAGGATGTGGCTTTCTGACGGAAACGGGAAAAATAAATAAATATCACGAGAGGAAGTATACCTTTATAGAGGTGATTTTTTTGAGCAAAAAAACCGTTGATCTCGCTTGCATTGGATCATGCTGCGTTGATGTCATCATGGACGTCCAAGATGTCTTCAGGTTTGAGATGATGGAAGCTAATAAGCCAGATTTCATAAAGAAATACACAGCAATTGAATATTCATCAAAATTAAACGTTAAAAAACTAAAAATAGCACCTGGCGGTAGTGCAGCAAACGTCGCATCAAACCTTTCGAATCTAGGCATGAGCACGGCTTATATTGGCAAGCTGGGTGATGATTTCTTCGGGCAAATATCGAAAAATGATCTAAAGGATACGGGTGTTGATATTGATGGATGCTTATTTACCAAAGAAGATCACACCGGGGTTTCCGTTATTTTGATAACACCGTTCGGGAAAGACAGGAGCATCCTCTCCTACAAGGGTGCCAATGATCTCATCAGGCCTGAAGAAATAAAGCCAGAGTGGGTTACTAGAGCCAAGAATCTCCAATGGACCTCCCTTACTTCAGATTCTGGGGTGGCATCGATTGAAAAGTGCATCGATATTGTGAAAACGACTCAAAAAGGCATGGTCTTCGCGTGTCCGAGCATATCCATCATCAAGAATAACTTGGAAGGAGCGAAGAAACTAGTTTCAAAATCTGACGTTCTCACCTTGAACAAGGAGGAAATCCAAGAGCTGACGGGTGATAATCACGTGACGGATGCCATGAAGACCGTGCTTGATATGGGACCCCAGATGGTGGCATGTACAGATGGAAGCGAAGGGGCCTATTTTACCGACGGCTCGATATTTATCAAATCAAAGGTATATGATGTTGATGTGGTGGATTCTACTGGAGCCGGCGATGCTTTTGCTAGCGGCGTGATCCTGGGAATAATTAAAGGTGTTCACATGGAATATGTGGTGAAAATGGGTGCTGCAGTGGCTGCATTCGAGTGTTCGGAGCTTGGCGTTCGAGATGGTATACCCCATGATTTTAGAAAGCTTGAAAAGTTCATCGAGGAGAAGAAAATTGAGATCACCACCGAGCAAATCACAATGTGAAAGGGATAATTCCTCGCTCACATGGGGATAGTACATCCCATTTTTTAGTACAAGGCGATAATGTTTTCAATAATTCATTCATCTCCTTAGACATCAAGGATTCATTTATGGAAATCATGATTATCATGACGAACAATCTAGAAGCAGTGAAGGAAAAAAGCTTGGAGTTACTCAAGGATTTTAAAGGTGTTATAGAACTAGGAGATTTTTCGCGTTTTCTCTTATTGAATTTTGGTGGAAATGCCCAAGGCCCGCCAAAGATGCTTGCGGCTCTTGGTATTGGAGCTCACAGCTCTTTAACTCTCTCCTACGATCCGCTCCGGGGTATATATTTCAACAAGATATTGGGCGGTAATCAAGAACAGGGGCAGGTATTTATTCACATCAATAAATCTCCAATCACCGATAAATTTCTTAACAAAAATCCAGTGAAGATCCTGTCATCAAATCTTAGCAATAACGAAATTGAAGCCATGGGTATTGGCACGAAGCGAAAGAAGCTCGTTCACGTCCTTGCATCAGACTTCCAGCTCCTTGAATCGCTTGAACAACCAAATGGGAAAAAGATAAAGCTTGCCATCGACTTGGTATTTAGCAACTTAAAAGGATTCATCGCAGGGTATGACATGAGGAGTCGCGTATTC
>WJJB01000141.1 GCA_014729935.1 Candidatus Bathyarchaeota archaeon
AACCCATGCTTGGCACCAATCCCTTCACCTGGGCTATGCCAACGGATGAGGATTTCCCGTTCGTGCTAGATTGCGCCACTTCCATCATCCAACGTGGCAAGGTGGAAATGGCAGAAAGGGCAGGAACGCAGCTGGCAGAAAATCTCGTGATAGGGTCCGATGGTTCTTCACTCACCGACCCACCTTCCATCTTGGAAAAAATGGTTGAAGGCAAAGCTGCCCTTTTGCCACTCGGTGGCAAGGGAGAGGAGCACGCGGGGTACAAGGGATATGGCTATGCAACCATTGTTGAATTGCTTTCAGCTGCCTTCTCAGCGGGAACCTTCCTTAAAGGCTTAAGTGGTCTCGATGAGAAAGGAAACAAGGTTCACTTCCGGGTCGGGCATTTCTTCATGGCAATCGATCCCGAGGGTTTCATGGGCTTGAAAGAGTTCAGGAAAACCGCTGGTGATATCGTGCGCGACCTACGTGCAGCAAAAAAAGCCCCGGGGCAAGAAAGGATATTCACGGCAGGTCAAAAAGAGCACGAGGCACGTGCAGTTGTTCAAGAACGCGGGATTCCCGTGAACAAGAGCTTGGCGAGCAAGCTCATCCTCATAAAGAAGGAGCTTGACCTATCAAGTTACACGTTTCCATTCGATGAATGAAATTTGGGGATCATTCACGGATATTCTTGAATTTCAAATCTTTTTTCCTTCCTATACCGCTAGATCACCCTTGAAAACCCGAAGGGGGAAGTGAATCATCTTTTCCTGAAGAAAAATGAACCTCTTCCATCGGAACCAAGGAAAAAGCAAAGGAAATAATGATGGCGCGCTGTTGTCATTTCAGGTGCTCGTACTGATTGGCAAATGAGATTAGCAGGATGGATAGTAGGATGAGTAGCGGGGGAACCATTGCAACCGTGTAACTCTCGGTTGGGTTATCCACCAGCATGGGAAGGACAGGTTGAATTGCCCGTGCAACGTAATAGATGAATAATCCCAAGCCGTTCAGGAAGAATGACCGCTGCAATGCTCCCAAACTTTTTTTCGCCAAGTAAAAGAACATGAATGGAAGCAAGATGATATAGAGCGGTAAAATGATCACGTTCATGTAGAATTTTGCAACCGGGAGCCCCATAACGACGGGGTTGGCATCGGTTATCCATTCCGAAGGCAAGAAAATGATATGCACCGCTATCCCGAGAGGCACGAGGGGAAAGATATTCTTGAGCCATTTTTGCTGCTTGGTTTCTCCCGTGAAAAGCAAGATTGCCAAGATCCCGCTCAACGCAGACACGGCAATCCACGCGGTCACGTTGGCTATCTTCCACATGGTAAGGTGGGCGATATCACCAGATGATCCCGGAAGGAAATAATCATACACAATATACGCGACCCTGGACGCAGCAAGCATGATGAAAAAGAGCGAGAAATAGAACCAGTAGCGTCGCTTTGTCCTGAAGAATCTAATAAAGAGGAAGTACCCAAACATGAGGAAAAAGTACCCAATAACGGTGAAGTATAAACCCATTCCTGCTGCTTCTTGTGGCGTGAAGTACCAACCAACCGCGGGATCATAGCTAACCATGTGAACATCTCTTTTGCATTATTATTTTTATCCACGTTCCGATTACGCCCCGTGGTGCCATCCATGCAAGCAAGCATCTACATGAGTTCATTTTCTTCTTCCAGTATATGAGATGGTGATGTTGTAACACCTATTTCATGGTGTATGGATGCATGGCGATCCGCGTCGACCTTTCCCTTGATGATGGCATTCTTTCATCACGCGTGGCGCGGGCGCGGGAACGGAGGTCGTTACTAGGGATGACGATGGGATCATTTATAAACCTAACGCGGTAATTCCCAGCCATCACGGTGAGCATGTTCGTTCACGTTTCACGAAAGACGTGAATTGTTGGATTCGCTGAGGGACCAATGGCAGATCCTGTTTTTGGGAGAAATCTGGAAAAAGAAAAAGTGCAATTTCATGCTATAGGTGGTGCGAAGTTCAACCTTATTCCTCTTTTTCAATCAAGGTTGCACTGAGGAGCTCGTCAATGTGTCGTTTCTTTTTTTTCACCAAGGGAATGGTTTTTAGATCAAACGAATCTTCCCCGTCCACGATGAGCTTGATCCTTCCTGCCCCCAAGGTCAAAAATTCAAAGATATCCACGAGATCCATCTTCACCCGGAGATTAGATGTTGGGTAACGGTCAGCCTGTCCTCTTACCACCTTATTGACATAGAGCTCGTTTTTCTCGATGACCACATAATTCAATTGACCTTGCAGGAATGCGACGCCAATGAGAAACCCAAGAGCGATCGACATCCACGCGTAAAACCGTGAGTCAAGAGACATGTCGAAAAACTCACGCATGCCTTGCCAAAATGCCAAGAAATTGATGATTCCTGCGTTATCCAGGAGGATAATTGCCATGATAACTATGACAATAATTAAGAATAACACGAAGAATTTCACCGCGGGAAAATCAAATCCCACGATAGATGCATTGATGAAGAAGATGAATATCCATATTATCGCTAAGCCCGGACGGTCCGGTTCGGGCAAGCCCTCGCCAGTAACCTTGATGACCATGGCAATAAGGCTGTACACAAGGAGCGGGTAGAAAAGGATGATCTTGGAATAGCTTTTCAGATTCACTTTCTCAACATCTAATCCTCCGTCATCCGCTTCCTCATCCTTCGTATCTTCCATGGCCGTGTTTTCATTTTCTGCCATGTTTGGACGTGCTCATGGAATCTTAAAATTGTCTCGCCTATCATCCATAGTTTTTTTGACAACGGAAGTAATAGTCTTTCCCCCGGGAAAAGAGAAACCACTGGGTTGGAAAAAATAATGGAGATTTTCGCTCGCAAGTCAAAAAATATTCACGAGACTCTTTTCATGAATTTTTTCCATGTATATTGCAGGTTAACTGTAGTGTTTCTCTTGGAACGCCTTAACTTGGTCCAGGGTGGCTGTAATTGGCCCTGGGTTGTTCATTTTCATGGAGGCAACTGCGGCAGCACGCGTGAGTGCGTTACCGGGATCAAGATGCAGCTTGGACGCTATATAACTGGCGAAGGTGGTGTCCCCCCGCCCCGTTCGACCCGACATTGATATGTTGCGCCACGGCCTTGTTATAATCTCCCCATCATGGACGAGCGTGACGCCCTCCTCGTGGGTGAGAATTATTTCCGAGGGGCCCATGGTTGCCACCTTCCGCAACGCCATTTCAATGTCATTCATGCCGGAAAGGTTTCGTGCTTCAGCTCGATCCATCTTCAATATCCGGACCATCGCCAACCCCTCCTGTTTTTTCCTCCAATCCCTGAATACCAGGTCCGTTCCCTGCCTGACCCGGACGAAACCTTGAATGTCAAGGCATAGATTACCTTGCATGGTGCCATGGAGGAATTTAAGCACCTTTATATCCACTTCTCCTGCCATGATTGGTGCTACCACGATGTACTTGGCTTGTAATCCAGCAGGGATTTTTCCAGTATCGATGAGTCCAGCGAAACCAAGTGGGTGGCATTGCCTGGTTTCCATGGTTTCATCGAGGTATATGTTGTGAATGCCGCTTGTCTCTTGGGAGGTTTGAATGAATACCTTGCCTCCCATCTGCCGGACGGGATCAAGCAATTTAGCATCTTCCTTTCTACACCTGGTAATGATCCCCACGCTTGCACCCAGCATCAAGGCAGCAATGCTACCATAATACACGCCACCACCTGCTGCTGTTACTCGCTTCCCGCTAACCTCGATAACGTCTTTTGCGACATGCCCAATGAATAGCATATCGAATCTTTGCTTTACTTGTTTCATTACTCGTTTCCACCATTTTCCC